>JAWLFJ010000169.1:0-6654 GCA_041685625.1 Paracoccaceae bacterium
CCTTGGGGTATCTCAGCCCCGTCGAGTTCGAGGAACGCAACGCCCGCGACCCTGTCAAAACAGCCGCCTGAGCCGGTCCGTCCGAAGGGGCGCACTCCAACCGCCGGTCCCGTTTCGCCCGTCTCAGGACCGCTACCAATCGAATCACAAGGCCGGGTTAAGGGACGCCGGGGCCGAGCGCGTGCGCCGCGACCGGACCCCGGCGGCCTCCGCACGGCCCCGGAACGGTCCAAGACGCGACCCCCGACCTCAGCGGAACGATACCCGAACCGCGCGCCACGGGACGTCGGAACAATACCCGAACACCGCCCCGCCCGGCGTCCTCGCGCCACCGTGCAAGCCTTCGCCCTTTAACGCGCCGTTCAGCCCGTCTATTCAACCTCGGACGGCGCGCGGCAGGGGGGAAGAGCCGAGATGACCCGACCGATCCATCCCGTCGTCATGTGCGGCGGCTCCGGTACCCGGCTCTGGCCGCTCTCGCGCCAGAGCTACCCCAAGCAGTTCGTTCCCCTCGCGGGGGAGGACACGCTGTTCCAGCAGACCCTCCGCCGCCTCTCGGGCGAGGGTTTCGCCGCCCCCGTCCTTCTCACCAACGCCGAGTTCCGGTTCATCGCCACCCAGCAGCTCGGCGAGGCGGGGCTGCCCGGGGGCGGCGAGGCGAAGGCCATCCTGATCGAGCCCGAGGCGCGCAACACCGCCCCCGCCGTCCTCGCCGCCGCCCTGACGCTGGAGGAGACGCCCGACGCCCTGATGCTCGTCGCCCCCTCCGACCACGTGATCCGCGACCCGGAGGGCTTCCGCGCCGCCGTCCTCGCCGGCGCGCCGGAGGCCGACGTCGGGCGCCTCGTCACCTTCGGCATCGCCCCCGACCGGGCCGAGACCGGCTACGGCTGGCTCGAGCTCGAGAGCCGGCCCGAGGGCGCCGCGCCGAAGCCGCTCCTGCGCTTCGTGGAGAAGCCCGACGCCCCTCGCGCCGAGGAGATGCTGGGCACCGGCCGCTTCCTCTGGAACTCGGGGATCTTCCTCTTCTCGGTCCGCGCGATCCTCGCCGCCTTCGAGGAGCACGCCCCCGGCCTGATCCCTCCCGTCCGCGCCGCGCTGGCGGAGGGGCGCCCCGACCTCTGCTTCTTCCGCCTCGCCGAGGGACCCTGGGCGGGGGCCGAGGACATCTCCCTCGACTACGCCGTGATGGAGCGGGCGGAGAACCTCGTGGTGGTCCCCTTCGACGGCGGCTGGAGCGACCTCGGCGCCTGGGAGGCGGTCTGGCGCGAGGAGGGGCCGGACGCCGACGGCGTCGCCCTGCACGGCCCCGCCACCGCCATCGACTGCCGCGATTCGCTGCTGCGGGCCGAGGATCCGGACCAGCGGGTCGTCGGCATCGGGCTCGAGAACCTGGCCGTCGTCGCCATGCGCGACGCCGTCCTGGTCGCCGACATGCGCCAGAGCCAGCGCGTGAAGGAGGCCGTGGCGCAACTGAAGGCCGAGGGCGCCCCGCAGGCCACCGACTTCCCCCGCGTCCACCGCCCCTGGGGCTGGTACGAGACCCTCAGCCTCGGCCGCCGCTTCCAGGTCAAGCGCATCATGGTGCGCCCCGGCGCCCGGCTCTCGCTCCAGAGCCACTTCCACCGCGCCGAGCACTGGGTGGTGGTCGAGGGCACCGCCCGCGTCACCGTGGGCGAGACCGTTCAGCTGATGGCCGAGAACGAGTCGATCTTCGTCCCCCTCGGCTCGGTCCACCGGCTCGAGAACCCCGGCAAGGTGCCGATGTATCTGATCGAGGTGCAGTCGGGCCCCTATCTCGGCGAGGACGACATCGTCCGCTACGAGGACGTCTACGCCCGGAACTGAGAGGTCCACGCCGGCGCCGCCCCGTCGCCGGCTGGACTTCCGTGCTCCGCTCGCCGACATTCGGTTTGAAATGGACGCCGCGGCGCCCCATCTCCATAAGGTAGCCAAGGCTGACCTAATTCCGGGAGGACTCCCCATGGCCCCGCTCGACGCCGAAGTCGCCCTTACGGACAAGTACCGCGTCTCGCGCGGCGCCGCGCTGATGAACGGGATGCAGGCCCTCGTCCGTCTCGTCATCGAACAGGCCGACGCCGACAAGGAGGCCGGCCTGAACACCGGCGGCTACGTCTCCGGCTATCGCGGCTCGCCCATCGGCGGCTTCGACATGGAGCTGTTCCGCAACAAGGCGGAGCTCGAGCCGCGCAACGTCGTCTTCAACCCGGGCCTCAACGAGGACCTCGCCGCCACCGCCGTCGGCGGCACGCAGACCCTGCTCGACATCGACGACCCCAGCGTCGAGGGCATCTTCGCCCTCTGGTACGGCAAGGGCCCCGGCGTCGACCGCTCGATGGACGCGATCCGCCACGTCTCCCTCGCCGGCTGCGCGGAGAAGGGGGGCGTCGTGTTCCTCCTCGGCGACGATCCGCTCTGCAAGTCCTCCACCACCGCCCACCAGTCCGAGCAGGCGATGATCCACGCCTCGGTGCCGGTGGTCTATCCGGCCTCGGTCCACGAATACGTGCCGATCGGCATGCACGCGATCGCCATGAGCCGCTTCTCCGGCGCGCCGGTGGCCTTCAAGATCGTCACCGACACCGCGGACAGCGCGGCGACCGTGCTGCTCGACCGCCTCCGCCCCGAGATCACGCTGCCCGAGAAGCCGGAGTTCGAGGTCTCCCTCAACTACGTGCCCGAGACGGTGCCCTATCTGGTGCAGGAGCGCCGGCTCGCCGTCCGGCTCGAGGCGTGCAAGCGCTACGCCCGCGCCAACCGCCTCAACACCGCGGTGTTCGAGCCGAAGGGCGAGAAGCGCCTCGGAATCGTCGCCGTCGGCAAGGGCTACTCGGACGCCCACGCCGCGCTGCGCCTGCTCGGCCTCTCGGACGAGGCGGCGGCGGCGAAGGGCATCGGCCTCTACCGCATGCAGATGGTCTGGCCGGTGGAGGAGAAGACCCTCCTCGCCTTCGCCGAGCAGTACGACGAACTCCTGATCCTCGAGGAGAAGCGCCCGATCGTCGAGACCGAGGTCGGCCGCCTCCTCGTCAACCGCGAGGGGCCGAAGCCGCTCCTGACCGGCAAGACCGACGCGCAGGGCGCCCCCCTCGTGCAGGACTGGGGCGAGCTCACGCCCGAGCACTGCGCCGAGGTGATCGCGAAGCGCGCCCTCTTCCGCGGCGTCGAGGGCCTCGCCGGCCCCGCGCCCGAAGCGCCGCTCGGCAACGCGCCGAGCCTCGCGCGCTCGCCCTGGTTCTGCGCCGGCTGCCCGCACAACCGCTCCACCAAGTTGCCCGAGGGCTCGACCGCCGGCGCCGGCATCGGCTGTCACGCCATGGCGATCTTCTTCGATCCCAAGACGCAGTACTTCACCCAGATGGGCGCCGAGGGCATGCACTGGGTCGGCCGCGCGCCGTTCTCCGGCCGCAAGCACATGTTCCAGAACCTCGGCGACGGGACCTACACCCATTCCGGGCTGCTCGCGATCAAGGCCGCCGTCGCCGCCGGCACCAACATCACCTACAAGATCCTCTACAACGACGCCGTCGCCATGACCGGCGGCCAGGCGATGGAGGGCGGGCCGCTGCCCGCCGACATCGCCGCCCAGGTCCTCGCCGTCGGCGTGAAGCGCGTGGTGGTGGTCTCCGACGACGTCGAGGCGACGAAGGAGACCGGCGACTGGCCGAAGGGGAACGTCGCCTTCCACGACCGCTCCGAGCACATCCTGGTGCAGACGCAGCTCCGCGAGGAGGAGGGCACGACCGTCCTCCTCTACGTCCAGACCTGCGCGGCCGAGAAGCGGCGTCGGCGCAAGCGCAACAAGTTCCCCGATCCGCCCAAGCGCGTCGTGATCAACCCGGCGGTGTGCGAGGGCTGCGGCGACTGCGGGATCAAGTCCAACTGCGTCGCGGTGAAGCCGCTCGACACGCCCTTCGGCACCAAGCGCCGGATCGACCAGACCGCCTGCAACAAGGACTATTCCTGCCTCGAGGGCTTCTGCCCGAGCTTCGTGACGGTGGAGGGCGAGGCGTCCGACCCCCTCGCCGGCAAGTCCAAGGGCATCCTGCACCAGCCGCCGGAGGACATCCCCCCGGCGCCGCTGGCGAAGGCCGAGGACTTCGCCGCCGTCGTCACCGGCATCGGCGGCACCGGCGTCGTGACCGTGGCGGCGGTCCTGGCGATGGCCGCGCGGCTCGAGGGGCTGTCGGCCCTGACGCTGGACCAGACCGGCCTCAGCCAGAAGAACGGCGCGGTGCAGTCGCATCTCCAGATCGGCCCCCGCGCGCTCAACGACCGTCCGGCCCGCGTCGCCCGCGGCACCGGCACGCTGCTGCTGGCCTGCGACATGCTCACCGGCGCGCAGGACGACGCCCTCTCGCGCATCTCGCCCCAGGGCGGCATGGCGGTGGCCAACGGCCGGGTGGAGCCGCTGCCGGCCTTCGCCATCGACCCCAACGCCCGGGCCGACGGCGAGGAGCTGACGTCGCGCCTCGAATCCCGCCTCGGCAAGGACCGCGTGCTGGTCCGCGACGTGGCCGAGCTCTCGGCCCAGCTGGTCGGCGACGGCATGGGCCAGAACATGATGCTGGTCGGCGTGGCCTCCCAGGCCGGCGCGCTTCCGATCGCCCCGGAGGCGATCGAGAAGGCGATCCGCCTCAACGGCGCGGCGGTGGAGATGAACCTCGCCGCCTTCCGCTGGGGCCGCTGGCTGGTCGCGGACGAAGCCAAGGCCGACGCGCTGGTCGCCGACGCCAAGGCGCCGAGCTGGCAGACCGAGAGCTACGACGACCTCGTCAGGCGCTTCGAGGAGAACCTGACCGGCTACTGGTCCGCCCGCTACGCCAGGCGCTTCCGCGACGCCCTCGCCAAGGTCGAGGCGGCCGAGGAGAAGCACTGGCCCGGGCGGAGGGAGCTCTCGCGCCTCGCCGCGCGGGCGCTGCACAAGACCATGCACGTCAAGGACGAGTACGAGGTCGCCCGCCTGCACCGGTCCAAGGCGTGGAAGGACCAGTTGGCGCGGGAATTCGCGCCCGACGCCAAGGTCACGCACCATCTCGCGCCGCCGATGTTCTCCAAGACCGATCCGGTCACCGGTCATCCGCGCAAGTCGCCCTACTCGGCGAAGCTGGTGCAACCGGCCTTCGCGCTGCTCGCCCGCTTCAAGGGGCTGCGCGGCACCCCGCTCGACGTCTTCGGCCGCACCGAGGAGCGGCGCGAGGAGCGGGCGCTGGTCGACGAGGTCGAGGCGCTGACGGCGACCGTGGCCGAGCACCTGAAGCCCGAGACCGAGGAGATCTCGCGCGAGATCCTGGAGCTTCCGCTCGAGGTGAAGGGCTACGGCCACGTCAAGAAGGCCAACCTCGACCGTGTCCGCCCGCGCTGGCGCGAACTGCTCGCGAATCTGTCCAGCGGACCCGCGCCTCGGGCCGAAGCGGCCTGAAGCGCCTGCGAATGTGACGGACCGGAGCCGCGAATTCCCTCGCGGCTCCGGTTTTCGTTGACAGATCAGAGATTTGAAGCGTCTCAAAACCTTCATCGATATGAGATCAAATACGGCGGCGGCATTGGTAGTACCCAAGCGTCATCCGAGGCGGCGACCCGACGCCGCGAGAGACGGATGAACGACCGCAACCGGAGGATTCCCGTGAAGCTCACCCACATCGCCGCGCTCGCCGCGGTTGGCGTCGTCGCCGCCGGCGCCGCCGAGGCCCGCGACCAGATCCGCATCGTCGGCTCGTCGACCGTGTTCCCGTTCGCGACCACCGTCGCGGAGAACTTCGGCCGCACCACCGACTTCCCGACCCCTGTGATCGAGTCCACCGGCTCGGGCGGCGGCCTGAAGCTCTTCTGCGCCGGCGTCGGCCTCGAGCATCCGGACATCACCAACGCCTCGCGCCGGATGAAGCCGTCCGAGTTCGAGATGTGCCAGGAGAACGGCGTCACCGAGATCACCGAGGTGAAGATCGGCTATGACGGCCTCGCCGTGGCCAACTCGCGCCAGGGCCCGGACATCGACCTCACCCGCGGCCAGCTCTGCCAGGCGCTGGTGAAGGGCGCGATGGAGCCGGCGCCGACCATGTGGAACGAGATCGACCCGTCGCTGCCGGCGACCCGGATCGAGGTCCTCGGCCCGCCGCCGACCTCTGGCACCCGCGACAGCTTCGAGGAGCTGGGCCTCGAGTACGGCTGCGAGGAGATCGGCGTCGAGTTCACCGAGATCCGCGAGGACGGCGTGTTCATCGAGTCGGGCGAGAACGACAACCTGATCGTCTCGAAGCTAGAGGCGAACCCGAATGCCGTCGGCGTGTTCGGCTTCTCGTTCCTCGACCAGAACACCGGCACGCTGCAGCCCGTGACGATCAACGACGTCGACCCGAGCTTCGAGACCGTGCAGGACGGCAGCTACCCGATGGCGCGCTCGATGTACTTCTACATCAAGCAGCCGCACGTCGACGTCGTGCCCGGCGTCATGGAGTACGTCGCCGAGTTCATCTCGGACGAGGCCATGGGCGAAGACGGCTACCTCGCCGACAAAGGTCTGATCACCCTCCCGCCCGAAGAGCAGGCCCGGCAGACTTCGGCGGTGATGGAGCTCGAGGACCTCGAGGCTTCGGACTTCTGATCCGGATCTCCGCCCGGGCTCGCCCGGGC
>JAWLFJ010000170.1:0-6643 GCA_041685625.1 Paracoccaceae bacterium
CCACGCCTGGAACGCCTTCGCCGACGATCCCGACCGCATCCGATCTCTCTGTCTCCAGCCGTGGATCAGAAAGGTCATCGGTTAGGCGCGGCGGTATGACGCCCGGACACGGATGAGCGCGCTCATTTATGCTCGTTACGTCGGCGAGCTGGAGCGCGGCTTCCGCGAGGCCAAGCGAAAGGTGGTCGATCCTCTGGCGTTGAGCTGGGTGGCCGACTTGCAGGAGGCGGTGCTGGAACTGCTCGGGCGGGAGGGCGAGGCGGCGTCGGAGATGTGCGGACTGACGGAGGCGATGCCGGACGACATTCGGGCGCGCGCGAACTGATGGCCGTGGACTGGACGGCGCGGCAGGCGGCGGTGATCCGGGCGGTGTGGGCGGCGGGGCCTGTGGACAGGCGGGAGCTGGTCCGGCTGACGGGGCTGTCCTACCGCGTGGTGAAGCCCCTGCTGCGGACGATGACGAGCCGCGGCATGCTCGCCGAGAGCGAGGGGCGGCTCGGGGAGGGGCCGCGTCTCGGGGCCTGGCTGGAGGCCAGGGGGCGGCTGCGCGGGCTTGTGGACGGGGCTGGGGACGCCTAGAGCGGGCGAAGGATATGTCCGAGGATGGATGAAGGGCCGGGGTGGTGGACCCCGGCCCTTTTTTTGCGCGCACGTCAGGCGTCAGGTGACGTCCGAGGACGGGTCCGGGGCCGTCTCGTAGGTGGCGGCGACGCGCGGCTCGCGCCCGCGGCTGACGAGGCGGGACCAGAACGCCTCGAAGGCGGACATGGCGCGCTGCGGCGCTGCGGAAGGGGCCAGGGGGGCGGGCGCGGGGGCGGGCGGGGTGGGCGTGGTGGACGTGGGTGCGGGCGTGGGCGGGGCGGACGGGGTGGACGGGGTGGGCGTGGGGGCGCGTACGGCCTCGGTGGTGGCGGAGGACATGCGGGCGGAGGCGGAGAGCGCGGCCGAGGGATCGGCCTCCCCCGTGAGGTGGCGGTTCATGGTGCGGACGAAGGCGTCCTCGTCCTGGCCCTCCTCGATGCCGGAGGGGAGCGAGGTCCACGTCTCCGAGAGGACGCGGCCGACCGAGGCCAGGGTGGGTGTAGCGCGGCAATCTGGGTGATTTGAGCGCGACGATCTGGATGAGAGTCGAAGTGCCGCGACGGGCGGGATGATCGCGGCGTCGGCGGCCGCGAGCAAGGGTTTTCGCATCCTGATTGTCGCGGAGCGTCGGTCGGCGGTGGCCTTGACCGTCGCCCGGGTCGGCGGGCGGCCGGGCCGCTTGCGGCGTTCGACGGCGGCGCGGCGGCGACAGCTTTCGACGTTGAGCTCGAGGATCGTGGCGTGGTGGACGAGCCGGTCGACGGCGGCGAGCGTCATGGCCGGGTCCGGGAAGATCCTGTTCCCCTCGCCGAAGGGCTGGTTGGCGGTGATCAGGACCGATCGGCGCTCGTAGCGGGCGCTGATGAGCTCGAAGGGCACGCCGGTCTCGGCCTGGTCCTTGGTGACGTAGGCGAGGTCGTCGAGGATCGGCAGATGGTACTTGTCGAGTTTGGCGATGGCGGCTTCGAGCGCGAGCTCGCGCCGGGCGACCTGCAGGCGCTGGACGAGGTCGGTGGTGCGGGCGAACGGCACGCGCCAGCCGTTCTCGACGAGCCCGAGGCCGATGGCGGCGGCCAAGTGCGACTTGCCACCGCCCGGCGGGCCGGACACGAGCAGGTCGTCGCCCTTCTCGAGCCAGCCGTCACCGGCGACCAGAGCCATGACCTGGGCCTTGGAGAGCACCGGCACGGCGTCGAAGTCGAAGCCGTCGAGGGTCTTGCCGGGCGGCAGGCGCGCCGCGGCGAGGTGGCGCTCGATGCGGCGTCGCTCGCGCTCGGCGAGTTCGCGCTCGGCGAGGGCGGCGAGATGCCGGGCGGCGGGCCAGCCCTCCTTGTCGGCGCGCTCGGCGAAGCGGGACCGGATGCGCTTGATGCCGGGCAGGCGCAACTCGTTGAGCGGCAGGCCGAGGCGGGCCTCGTCGACGGGATCGGTGGCGGTCAGGGGCGGTCACTTCGCGGCCTTCGAGCAGCCCGACCTGCTCGCCGGGGAGCTCCGCGCCTTCTTCCGCGCCTTCCGCTGAGGGCGCGCGGCGCGGGGGTTGCGCCCTCCCGCCGCAGCGGGGCCGGGCGCGGGATTAAGCTTCCGTTCAAGCTTCGCGCCGATCCTCCCCGACGAGCGACGGAAAAGGAACATGCGCGATCGACCCGGACCATCGGCGCGGGCGGAGCATCCGTCCGACCGGATCATCAGAAGCGCGCTCGAGGCGGTGCGCCGGCATCCGCGGATGGAGGTGGCCTACCTCTCCGAATTCGTGAACGGGACGTGGAGGCTGCGCGCCGTGGACGCCGACCCCGGCGGCGCGCCCTTCGGCCCCGGCGACCGCCTGCCGCTGGAGGAGACCTACTGCTGGAAAGCCGCCCTGGGCCGCATCCCGCAGGTCGTCCCCGAAGCGGCGCAGGATCCGCGCTGCGCAGCGCTCCCCCTCACCGCGCGGCTCGGCATCCGCAGCCACGTCGCCGTGCCGATCCGGCGCGAGGACGGCAGCCTCTACGGCTCGTTCTGCTGCATGAACGCGCTGCCCGGCGCGGCGCTGAGCGAGCGCGACCTGAAGGCGGCCGAGATGTTCGCGGCCCTGTGCGCTGAACAGATCGGCGGCGCCCTCGACGACCGGCGTCGCCGCGCGGAGATCGTGGACCGGCTTTCGCCGCTGCTGGACGGCGGCAGGTTCGACGTGGCCTTTCAGCCGATCGTCGATCTGGGCAGCGGACGGGCGAGCGGGTTCGAGGCACTGGCGCGCTTCCGCTCCGATCCCTACCGCTCCCACGACCTGTGGTTCGCCGAAGCCGGCGCGGTGGACATGGACGTGGATCTGGAATGCTCCGCGATCGCCGCCGCGCTGCCGGCGCTGCGCCGGCTGCCGCCCGACGCCTATCTCTCCCTCAACGCCGCGCCGGAGACGGTCGCCTCCGGCCGCCTGACCATCCTCCTGCGCGACCGACCACCCGCCCGAGCGGATCGTGCTGGAGATCACCGAGCATGCCATCGCCGAGCGCGGCGACCTCCTGAGCGAGGAGCTGCGCAAGCTCCGTTCGGCGGGCGTCCGGCTGGCGATCGACGACTTGGCGCGCAGCTGCTCGAACCTGCTGCAGGTCATCGAACTCTCGCCCGACATCATCAAGCTGGACCGGTCCCTGGTGACGGAGATCGACGCCCATCCGCCGCGCCGGGCCCTCGCCGCGGCCGCGGTCTTCTTCGCCGCCGAGTCCGGCGCCGTTCTGATCGCCGAGGACATCGAGACCGAGGCCGAACTCCGAACCCTGCGCAAGCTGGGCGTGCAGCGCGTACAGGGCTGGGCGCTCGGCCGGCCCGAGCGGCTGGAGAGAAACGGCGCCGCCCCCGCTCCGGCCCCTTCGCCCGGATGACGTCCCGCGCCTTCCCTGCGCGCGCGGGTGCGGCGGGCGGGCGCCGGCGCGGGGGGCGCGGCGGGCCTCAGCGGCCCGCCATCAGCCCCGGCAGCCACAGCGAGATGGCCGGAAAGGCGATCAGCAGGATCAGGATCACCAGTTCGCAGGCCAGGAACCACCCCACGCCGCGGAACACGGTCGAGAGCGGCACCGAATCGCCCGCCACCCCCTTCACCACATACACGTTCAGCCCCACCGGCGGCGTCAGCAGCCCCACCTCGATCATCTTCACCACGATCACCCCGATCCAGATCAGGTCGAGCTCGAGCGCGTGGAACGCCGGCAGGAACACCGGCAGGGTCAGCAGCATGACCCCGATGGGATCGAGGAACATCCCCAGCACCAGGTAGACGACGGCCAGCGCCGCCACCAGCGCCACCGGCCCCAGCTCCAGGTCGGACACCACCTCGGCGATGAAGGCCGGGACCCCCGCCATAGCCAGGAACCGCGTCAGCATCACCGCGCCGATCGCGAGGAAGAACAGCGAGGACGTGGTCCTGAGCGCGTCGCCGACGCTGTTCGTCAGCGCCTCGCGCGTCAGCCGCCCCTGCGCCCCGCCGATGATGAAGGCGAAGGCGGCCCCGACCGCGCCGGCCTCCGTCGGCGTCGCCAGCCCCGAATAGATCGACCCGATCACCCCCACCACCAGCAGCGGCATCGGCCAGACCCGGCCCAGCGCCTGCAGCTTCTCGGACATCGTAACCTTCAGCGCGACCCGGGGCGCGAGCTCCGGCCGGTGCATGCAGCGCCCCACGATCATCAGGGTGTAGAGCGCGGCGGTCAGCAGCCCGGGCAGGATGCCGGCGATCAGCAGCATGCCCACCGACTGCTCGGTGAACCAGCCGTAGATCACGAAGGCGATGGAGGGCGGGATCAGCGCCCCCAGCGTTCCCGACGCGGCGACCGTCCCCGTCGCCAGCGCCTTGTCGTAGCCGAATTTCAGCATCTCCGGGATCGCCAGCCGCCCCACCGCGGCGGAGGTGGCGATGGAGGATCCCGAGGCCGCCGCGAAGCCCGCGGCCGTGAAGTTGGTCGCCACCGCCAGCCCGCCGGGCAGCTCGTTCAGCCACAGCCGCGCGGCGGTGTAGAGGCTGGAGGTCAGCCCCGTCTGGTAGGCCGCCGCGCCCATCAGCAGGAACATCGGCACCGCCGACAGCTCCCATGACGACGCGAAATCGTGCGGCAGCGAGCCCATGATGCCGAAGGCCGCGCCCTCGCTGCGCACCAGCCAGATGCCGACGAAGGACACGCCGCCGAGCGCGAACGCGATCGGCACGCGCAGCGCCAGCAGCGCCAGGATGGCGACGAAGCCGAGGCCGCCGATCGTCAGGTCGTCCATTGCGTTCCCCTCAACCCCTGCGCCGGCCGGCGATCAGCGGGCGCCCCGTCAGCGCGAAGGCGAGATGGTCGACCGCGTGCAGCGCGAGCCAGACCAGCATCAGCCCGCCCCCCACCGGCAGGAACCAGCGCGCCGGCCAGACCTGCAGGTCCACGGTGGCGGTCTCCCAGACCTCGCCCCGCTCCGTCATCTTGATCGCCTCGGCGGTTCCCTCGCCCAGCAGCACGCCCACATAGGCGATGCCCAGCAGGCAGCCGAACAGCTTGAAGAGCGCCAGCCTCCGCGGGGCGAGGTTCTGCGTGAACAGCTCCACCTCCAGATGCTCCTCCCGGCGGGTGACCTGGCCCAGCGGCAGGAACACCAGCGCGACCATGTAGTAGGCCGCCACCGTCTCCAGCGTCATCGGGATGGGCTGGTTGAGGAAGTGCTTGAGCAGCACGTCCAGCGAGATCTGCACCATCATCGCCAGCATGATCGCGCCGGCGATCCAGGCGCTGGCGGCGGCCAGCCCGCCGGCCAGCCTCTCGACGAAGCGCATCGCGTCTCCTCCGGCATCGGACGGATGGAAAGCGGGGGACGCAGGAAGCGCCCCCCGGGGTCCTCACGGCTCCAGCTTGGAGAAGATCTCCCGCCGCAGCGCCTCGGCGTAGGCGGCCTTGTCGTCGCCCACCTCGGCCGCGATCCCGCGCCACTTGTCGGCGACCTTGCGGAACTCCTCGACGATGCGGCGCGGGTCCTCCACGCCGTCCGCCTCGCCCTGGGCGATGGCCTCCTCCCACTCGGTCGAGCGGATCTCCTCGAGCTTCGCGCGGAAGTCGGCGCCGGCCGGCGCGTATTCGGCCCCGTGCTCCTCGACGCTTACCTGCACCGCGTGCTCGGCCTCGTCCAGGTACGCCCACATCGCGTCGGCCACGAGCTGGGGCATCTCGTCGATGATCGCCTGGCGATGCGCGCCCGACAGGTCCTGCCAGGTGTCGCGGTTCATGTTCATCAGCCCGGAGCCGATATAGGCCCCGAGCGGATCGGACACGATCGTCTCGACGAAGTCCTTGATGTTGTAGCCCGTCAGCCAGGCCGCCGCGCCGACCGAGCAGTCGGCCTGCCCGCGCTGCATCGCCTCGTACATCTCGGCCGAGGTGATGGAGACCGGCGTCGCGCCCATCTTCTCCATCAGCACGCCCATGCGCGAGGTCGCGCGCACCTTCTTGCCCTTCAGCTCGTCCAGCGTGGTGACGGGCGTGGTGCACATCAGCACGTAGGGGCTGGTCGAATACCAGGCCAGCGGCACCGCGTTGTTGTCGTGGTAGTCCTCGACGCATTCGGGGCAGTGCAGCAGCTGATACTCGTTCACCGCCGCCGCGAAGGCCTTCACGTCGTCGGCCACCACGAACAGCGACGAGATCAGCGCCGAATGCGGCAGCGCCCGCTTCAGATACACGTCCACGATGCCGGCCGAGTCCACGATGTTGTCCTCGACCGCGCCCAGAAGCTCCTTGGGTCCGCCCATCGCGCCGCCCCAGAAGGCCTCGTAGGTCACCTCGCCGTCGGTCTTCTCGGCCAGCCGCTCGAAGAACGGCGTCATGCCCTTCGTGTTCACCACGTGAACCGAGGAGATGTAGTGCGCGTAGCTCAGCTCCCGCGCCTCCGCGCTTCCGGCCGCGGCCGTCAGCGCCATCGCCGCCGCGAGGGCGGTGGTCTTGCGGATCATGGGTCTTCCTCCCTGTGGTTTCCCGCGGCCCCGCCACGGGGCCGCGCCGCGCTCGTGCGGGTTGAGCCCGCCTCGGTCGTCATCACCCCGGGGCCCGCGGCCATGAACCTG
>JAWLFJ010000171.1:0-6638 GCA_041685625.1 Paracoccaceae bacterium
GCCAATAGCGAGCGCCCTCAAATCGTCCTGTTCAACGATCAGCCTTAGATAACTAAGGTGCGGAAACCGATTATCTTGCCGCCTCGGCATGATTAAAAGATTTGCCACGTTTCCCCTACCCTTTATCTAACTGTTTTAAGTTTCATTGCCATATTTCTGTCGTTGCGTCAATCTTCTGCGACAGCCTAGATCGATCCTGTTTCACGGGAACCCCCTACCCCTCCACCTCCCGATAAGCCCGCAGCACCCGCCGCATCAGCGCCACGCCGCCGTGGCGCAGGTACCAGTCCGCCGTCGACTTCGGCAGCGTCACGATCTCCGTCGCCGTCGGCTCGCGCAGCCGGTCATGCGCCCGCGCCGCCCACACCGCCACCGAATCGCCGGTCCGCAGCTCCTGCAGCGCCGCCGCCGCGGCGCGCACCTCCGGCGCGTCCTCGGCCGCGAGCCGCGCCATCGTCTCCGTCCAGGCCTGCGCGTCCATCACACCACCCCCGCCGTCCGGGAGAGCATGTAGGCCCGCAGCACCGCGTTCATCCGCGTCTGGTAGCCGCGGCCCTGCGCGCGGAACCAGGCCGCCAGGTCCTCGTCCAGCCGCGTCGTCACCCGCACCTTCCTCGGCTGCACCCGCTGCGCCGCGGCGATGGCGTCCCAGCCCTCGGGCGCCGTGCGGCCCGCCGCCAGCGCCAGCGCCACCTTGCGCTTCTCGGCCACCTCCTCCAGCTCGCTCACCAGCGAACTGACCGAGCCGAGCTCGTCCACCGCGTCGCCCAGCGCGTCCACCCGCGCGCGGGAGCTCCGCAGCGCCCGCTGCAGCTCGTCCAGCAGAACCTTGCGCGCATCGTCGCTCATCACCGGTCCTCCGTCCTCCGGCCCGGCGCCTCCGGGCCGCGACACCGGGGATTAACCGAAAATCCCTAACATCCGGTCGACGCGCCCCCCGCCCCGCCCGCCCCGGTCCGACGACGTCGGCACGCCATGCGCCCCCGGGCGGCGCCGGCGCGGCGCCGAAGGCCGACCGCGGGCCGACGCGCGGCGCCCCCGAGGGCCGACGCGGGGCCGACGCAAGGCCGACGGCGTCGGCACGGATGCGGCACGCATGCGGCACGGCTTGCGCACGGGGGCGGTACGCGCTTTCGTGTCCTGCATGACCGAGATCCTCGTCTTCGCCCAGCAGAAGGGCGGGGCCGGCAAGACCACCCTCCTGGTCCAGCTCGCCCACGCCTTCGCCGCCCGCGGCCGCCGGGTGCGCCTCGTGGATCTCGATCCCCAGGGCAGCCTGAGCCGCTGGGCCGCGCTCCGGGCCGACCCGGCCCTGCCGTGCGAGGCGGTTCCGGACTGGCAGGCGACCACCGCCCTGAAGCGCGCCGCCCGGGGCGCCGACCTCGTGCTGGTGGACCTGCCCGGCGCCGCGGACGTCCTGCTCCGCGCCGCGATCCGCGCCGCGAGCCACGTCCTGATCCCGCTGCAGCCCTCGCCCCTCGACGCTTGGGCCACCCGCCCCACCCTGGAGGTCTGCGCCCGGGAGAAGGCGAGCCATTTCATCGTCCTCAACCGCGTCCCGGCCCGCGGCGGCGCGGTCGACGCCGCCCTCGCCGAAGTCTCCGCCCCCGTCCTTCCCGCCCGGCTCGGCGCCCGCGTCGCCTTCTCCAACGCCTTCCTCGAAGGCCGCGCCGCCGCCGAGACCGCCCCCCGCTCCAAGGCCGCCGAGGAGGCCGCCGCCCTCGCCGACGCCGTCGAGGCCCTGTCCGAGAAGATCCCGAGCCGATGAACAAGATCGCCCGCGACGCCCCCGTCGACGCCTACGCCCTGATCCTCGACGCCATCGACCGCGGCCGCTACCCGCCCGGCGCGCGCCTCGTCGAGACCGAGCTCGCCGACCGCTTCGGCGTCTCCCGCACCCCGATCCGCGAAGCCCTCGGCCGCCTCGAGACGCAAGGGGTGGTCCAGCACGACGGCCGCCGCGGCCTCGTCGTGGCCAGCCTCGACCACAACCAGCTCGGCGAGCTCTACGAGGTGCGCATGGTGGTCGAGGGCCTCGCCGCCCGCCTCGCCGCCCGCCACGCCGCGCGCGAGGAGCAGCGCATCCTCCGCGCCCTGCTCGAGGAATCCCGCGGCCTCGTCAACGACGGCGAGAGCCTCCGCGACAACAACCGCCGCTTTCATCGGCAGATTCACCTCGCCAGCCACAACCGCTTTCTCAACAACATGTTGGAGGGGATCCGCAGGACCATGGCGCTCCTCACCGGCGTCTCGCTCTCCGACCCGATCCGCGGAAAGGAGACGGTGGAAGAGCACGAAGCGATCGTGAAGGCGATCGAGGCCCGCGACGAGGAGGCCGCCGACGCCGCGGCCCGCGCCCACATCTCACGCGCCTACGAGACGCGCCTCAGGATCGAGGCCCGGAGCTGAGGCCCCGCCGACAGCTCGACACCCCCCAAGGACCTACCGGTCCCGAGGCCGGTGCGAGTCGCTCTCTCGACCGGATCAGGAGGTGGCATCATGCGGCAGACGCTATTGTTCGGGCCTTCGGTGCGCCTTGAGCGGCGGAGATGCCGTAATGGGTGCGAACCGGCGTGAAAAAGTGACCCCGTGCAGGGGTGACCGGCGTCCGAAAGGGCCCCGGCTGATACGGGCGCTGCATCGCGCTCCCGGGGCGAGCGGGAGTCGGATTCGGGACGCCGGTGGTGAAACGGTCGCGAAGATCGGTCGGGCGCGCTTTCAGGACAAGAAGCCGACCAAGCGGATCTGCCGCGAGTCCCGGGTGTCGCGGAAGACGTTGCGGAAGGTGGGGCGGTCGGGAGGCGACTGAGTTCGCGTACGAGCGCAGCGTCCAGCCGCAGCCGAACATCGGGCCGTGGTGGGACGAACTCGGCCGGATGCCGGCCGAGAACCCGCGGAAGCCGAAGCGCGACCGGCTGACCGCGATCCGGATCTTCGAGGAACTGCAGACGCTCGGGAACGAGGGCGGATGCGACGCCGTGCGCCGTTGCGCGGCGGCGTGCTCGAAGGCGGAGAGCGCGGCATCGGCCGCGGCCTTCGCGCCGCTCCGCTTCGATCCGGGCGAGGCGCACCGGTTGGACTGGCGCCGCGACGTCGTTCTGATCGACGGGGCGAGCACGACCGTGACGGTCGCGCATGTCCGGCTCCGCCGCAGCGGGATGATCTTCGCCCGGGCCTGTCCGCGCCGGGTGAGCCATCGCGTCGCCATGCGTTCGAGACCGACGACGAGCGCTGGCGCTTCGAGCCCCGTGCCTGAGCCCTGCGCCCCGCCGGCCCGAGCCGTCTGCACACCCTGAAAGTTCCGCCGCCTTGGGTCGGCCACCCGCAGCTCAGGGGCGCCATTTCGCGCGCCGATCAGCGGGCTCGATCGCATGTCGATTGACAGCTGCCTTCCATCTTTCGGAAACACGAGGCCAAGATCGATGCCATACACAGGCTCGGTGATCACGACCCAGGGGCCTAGGCGCGGTGTGAGAGTCATGATGCACCACGGCTGTTCGATCAGCTTGTTCCACGCCTCGCAGCAGAGAGCGACGATGTCGCCGTAGCCCTCGACGATCCGGTCGGAGAGCCAGTTGTCGTGCATGAACTGCCGGACGTTCTCGACGGGGTTCAGCTCCGGCGAGCGCGGCGGCAGCGGCAGCACGGCCATGTTGCCGGGCACGACGAGCCGGCGGACATGTGCCAGCCCGCCTGGTCGAGCATCAGCACGGCATGGGCGCCGGGATCGACGGCGAGGCTGATCTCCTCCCTGGTGCGCCTGCATGTCTGCCACAGTCCCATCGTCAGCCTCCCTGCCGCGCAGACGGGCCGACCAGCCCGGCCACGCCGACATCCATCAGGACGCAAGCCGGCTACGCACTTCCCGAGGGGCTGCCAGGCTCTGCGGGCCTCGCCGTCGCCACGGTCTCGAAGCCGTTCACGCTCTTCGCAGTTCAGCACGGTCGGCGCGAGGTCGTGCTGCGCGGTCGCCGAGCCGAACCGAGGCCCGCCGGGCATTCTCCGTCGTGCCGTCCAGTGCAACGCCTTGGAGAGGCCGTGGCGCAGGTTGCGAGTCGAGCGGTGGCCGCGGGTCGAACGGGACGAGCCGCCCGCGCATCGACCGATCTCAGACCCACGCCTGCCGCCGGACCGCCGGGCACGGCCTCGCGTGGGATCCCACCGCACGCGTTGCCGGCGGCCCAATGGGGTCGAACTCAACCAGCACCAGAATGCGACGACTGCGGTGAGGCAGACGGCGGAGAGGAAGTTCGCCGCGAGCTTGTCGTGGCGGGTGACGATGCGGCGGAAGTCCTCGAGGCGGCAGAAGGCGGCCTCGACGCGCCATCGATCCCGATGGCGGCGCCGGTCGTGGCGGATTGGGTTCTTCCGGTTTCGCCGGCTTGGGATGACGGCGATGGTTCCGGCCTCGCGGAGCGTTCGACGCAGGGCGTCGGCATCGTAGCCGCGATCGGCGATCAGTCGCTTCATGGGGCCGCAGCGGGCCCGCAGGGCGTCGGCCATGCGGATGTCGGCGGAGTCGCCTGGTGAGAGCTCGAGCGCGACCGGACGGCCGAGAGCGTCCGTCGACGCGTGTAGCTTGGTGGTCTGGCCGCCCCGCGAGCGGCCGACGGCCTGCGCCTTCACCCCCTTTTCCGCCGTGCGCCGAGCGGTGCGCCTTCACGCAGCTGGCGTCCATCGAGACGGTCTCGGGGATCCAACTGCCGGCGACCAAGGTCTCGAAGATGCGCTTGCAGACGCCCTTGCTCGACCAGAGGTTGAACCGATCGTAGATGGTGGTGTGCGGGCCGCAGTCCGGCGGGCACTGCCGCCAAGGACAGCCGCTTCGAACGACGTGGATGATCCCGCTGATCACCCGACGGTCGTCGACCCGTCTGGCGCCGAGCTGGTTTCTCGGCAGATGCGGTTCGATCGCCGCCCACGCTTCGTCGCTCAACCGGAACAGTCCGCTCATCCATGCCTCCGAACCACCTCGGACGCTCGGAATCACGCAAGCCATTCAATGGCAAAACCCTGATTGGTATGGACCCAGAAGCCTTTTGCGGGCCGGGGCCGGAGAAGCGAGCCGCCGCAGGCTCCGTGATCCGCGGTAGATGGCATGACGCGGGAGCCGAGTGGGGACGTCGAGACGGGCCGACGACGGCCCCTGCAGGCCGGCCTTGATCTCGCGCAAGGCGGAGGCGCGGCGGACGTGGTCGATGCGAAGCGACGCAACGCATCGGAGCCCGCCTTCGTGGCCCACGAAACCGACGCAGACGACCGCCCGGACCGGGTCGCGCCCGACCACCAGGCGGTGATCGCGCTCCTTTCCGATCCCGCCACTCACGGTGGCGAGGCTGTCGCGCGGGTCGACACTCACATCTCCCACGTCTTTCTCGCCGGCGACCGGGCGTACAAGCTCAAGCGGCCGATCCGAACGAATTTCCTCGACTTCCGCACGCCGGAGCGCCGCGAAGCCGCCTGCCGGCGGGAACTCGAGGTGAACCGCGCGGTGGCGGGCGCGCTCTATCTCGACGTCCTGCCGATCGTCCGGCGCGGGGGCGCGCTGCATCTCGGCGGCGAGGGGGAGGCGGTCGACTGGGTGGTGGCCATGCGCCGCTTCGACCGCGAGCGCGAGCTCGACCGCGTCGCCGAACGCGGCGAGCTCGACGTCGCCATGGCCGAGGCGCTCGCCGACATCGTCGCCGACATGCACTGCGCGGCGCCGCGCACGCCGGAGCACGGCGGCGCCGCGAAGGTCCGCGCCACGATCCGCCAGATCGCCGCGGCGATCGAGGCCGCACCGGCCGCCGTCCCGGCGGCCGACCGCGTCGAGGCCTGGCGGGAGGCGGCCGAGGAGCGTCTGCGGCCCGCCGCCCGCCAGCTCGAATCCCGCCGCCGGCACGGCCACGTCCGGCGCTGTCACGGCGATCTGCACCTAGGCAACATCGTGCTCATCGACGGCCGTCCGACGCCGTTCGACTCCCTCGAGTTCGACGAGGAGATGGCCTCGACGGACGTCCTCTACGACATCGCCTTCGTGTCGATGGACCTGCGCGAGCGCGGGCTGGCCGCCGAGGCGAACGCCTTTCTCGGCCGCTACCTGTCGGTCACGCGGGATTACTCCGGCCTCGGCCTGCTGCCGCTCTTCGTCTCGATGCGCGCGGCGGTGCGCGCGCTCGTCGCAGCCTCGCGCGAGGCTCCGGAGCCGGGTGCGCCCGACGCGGACGCGCGCCTCGACTTCGCGCTGGAGGCGCTGCGCCAACGCCCGACCCCGAAGCTGATCGCCGTCGGCGGGCTGTCGGGCTCCGGCAAGTCGACCGTCGCGCGCCGCGCGGCGTCGCGGATCGGTCCGGGGGCCGGCGCGGTGGTGCTGCGTTCGGATCTGACCCGCAAGCGGATGTTCGGCGTGCCGCCCGAGGGCCGGCTGCCCGAAGCCGCCTATCGGCCCGGCGTGGTCGCCGCGGTCTACGCGCGCCTTCGCCGCGACGCAGGGCGCGCGTTGCGGGCGGGCCGTCCGGTGATCCTCGATGCGAGTTTCCTCGCCGCAGAGGAGCGCGAGGCGGCGCGCCGCCTCGCCGCGAGGGCGGGCGTGCCCTTCCGCGGGCTCTGGCTCGCCTGCGATCCGGACGAGATGCGCCGGCGCGTCTCTGCACGGC
>JAWLFJ010000172.1:0-6632 GCA_041685625.1 Paracoccaceae bacterium
CGCCCGTGCCGGCGGCGCGGGAGGTGGTCGCGGCGCCGCGGTTCCTGGCCGAGCTCTGGCCGCTGCCGGCGGGGGTGCGCACGGGCCTGCGCGCCGGGCCGCCGGGCTGGCGCGCGGACGGGCAAGAGGTCTTCGCGCCGCTGCGCCCGGTCACGGCGCCCGGAGGGCGGGCGGCGGAGGGGTGCTGCGGCTGGATGCGCGTCGAGGGCGGGCGCGAGGGGCCGGTGGAGACCGGGTTGGAGCGGGCCGTCTTCGCGCTGCTCGACGCCGCGGGACGGGCGGGGGGCGAGGGCCGCGGGCCGTGGTTCGGGGTGCTGCGGCTGAGGGTGGAGGCGGATTTCGAGGACGCGCGCCTCGCCGAGGCGGTGCACGAGGAGCTGTATTTCGGCGCGCTGGAGGCGCTGCGGGCCCGGGCCGGCGCCGCGCCCGGCGACCGCGCCCTGACGCCGGGCAAGGTCGTGCCGGAGGTGGTGCATCGCGCCGGCGCGGCGGAGGTGGTCTGGCGGGCGGAGACCGGCCCGGCGGAGACGGCGGCCTCGGAGCCGGAGGCGCCATGCGCGCCGGAGCGGCTGACGGCGCCGCCGTCGGAAGGCGAGGTGCTCGGCGCGCTGACGGCGCTGGGCGGGCGGCGGCTGGAGGTCCGCTCCCGCCAGGGGCGCGCGGTTCGCGGGGCGGTGCTGGCCGGCCCCGCACCCGGCGCGGTGATCGGCGGCGGGCAGCACGGCAATGAGCCGACCGGCGTCGTCGGGGCGCTGCTGGCGGCGCGGGCGTTGCGGGGCGAGGGCGCCCTGGGGGTGGCGCCGTTGGAGAATCCGGACGGCTGGGCGGTCTACGCGCGGCTGCGGCGGGACTGGCCGGGGCACATGCACCACGCGGCGCGCTATACGGCGTCGGGGGCGGATCTCGCCCATGCGCCGGGTTTCGAGGGGGCGCTGCGGCGGCGCCTGGCGGAGGCCGTGGAGGCGCGGCTGTTCGTGAGCCTGCACGGCTATCCGGCGGGCGCGTGGCTGCGGCCCTTCACCGGCGGGCTGCCGGCGGGCTTCGAGGACTGGGCGCTGCCGCGGGGCGTGTTCCTGATCCTGCGGGTCGCGCCGGGTTGGGAGGCGCCGGGGCGGGCCGTGCTGGCGGCGGCGGCGCGAGCCTTGAGCGCGGAGCCGGCGGTGGCGGATCTGAACCGGGCGCAGCGGGCGGCGTTCCGCCGCTCGGCCCCCGGCGCGCCGGAGGAGGCGCGGATCGGCGAGGTCGGGGTGATCGAGACGGGCCCGCAACCGGGCGCGCCCTGGCCGGTGGAGCTGGTGACGGAGACGCCGGACGAGACGGTGACGGGGGCGCGCTTCCGTCTGCTGGCGCGGGCGCAGGCGGTGGCGGCGGCGGCGGCGGTGCGGGCCTGGCGTGCCCTCGGCCCTCGGTGACGGCGCCGTGAGCGCGGCCCGCCCGTCGAACCTCGGGACGAGGGCTGCGCGGGCGGGCTGTCGGGCGCCCCGAGCGCCGCCTGCGGCGGCGCCGGCCCACCCGCCATCCTGCGCCCGCGCCCCGGCATGCGCTCCGGGGGGCGCTTAGGCCGCTACGGTCGCGGCCTCGGCCGTGCCGATGTCGTGCCGGGGCCGCCTGGATCGGGCCTTGCGCCGTCGGGCCTTCGGCCGGGCCGTGCCGTGCGCCGGGGCGGTCCGGGGCGGGTTTCGGCGGCCGCGCGGACCTGTGTCGGGGTCGGGGCGGTGATCGCCGATCCGCCTCTCGGCGGATCGGTGGCGCCGCGAGACGGGCTCGATGCCCCCTCGCGGCGCTTCGCCGGCAAGGGGTCGGGCGGCCGGGGTCAGGCGGGCAGGGCGGCGAGAAGCGCGTCGAGTCGCGCGCGGTCGGCCAAGGGATGCGCGAGGGCCAGCGCCTCCGCGAAGGCCGCCGGCGAGGCGGCGGCGGCGCGGCGTGCGGCGAGTGCGGCGAGGGCCGGGGCGGGCTCGCGCCCGATGGCGGCCAGCGACGCGGCGCGCAGCAGCGCGGCGGCGGGCGCGTCGGGCGCGAGGGCGCGCGCGGGCGCCGGCGGCGCGTCGAGCGCGGCGAGCGCCCCCGCCGGATCGCCCGCCGCGAAGCGCGCGAGCGCCGGGGCCGTCGCCCAGGCGGGCGCGAGCGGGTCGTCGGGCGCCGTCGCGAGGGCGCGCGCGGCGCGGAGCTCCGCCTCCGGCGCGTCGCCGGCGAGGGCGAGGAGACGGGCGAGTTCGCCTTCGGCCGGCGCGTGGCCGGGATGGCGCGCGAGGACCCGGAGCTGGTGCAGGCGGGCGCCCTCCGGGTCTCCCATCGCCGCGGCGGCGAGGCCGAGGACATGCTGGGCGGTCGGGTCGTCCGGCGTCCGGCGATGGGCGCGGAGCGCCAGCTCCCGCGCGCGGAACGCGGCTTCGCGCGGGGCCTCCGCCCAGCCTTCGAGCGCGTCGGCGAGGTGGCAGCGGGCGAGCGTCGCGAGGAGGCGCGGATCGCCCGGGGTTCGGGCGAGGTCGGCCTCGAGCGCGTCGCGGGCCGTCTCGGCGGCGCGAGGATCGAGATCGGCGAGCGCCGCCTCGGCCTGCATCAGCCGGTCCCAGGGGGTGTCGGCCGCGGGGGGCCGACCGACACGCAGCCGTTCGGCGCGGCCGAGCTCCGCCGCGAGGAGCGCGGCGAGGGCGGGCGCGAGGCGGGCGATCGGCTCGCCCTCGCCCGCCGCGGGGGCGAGGCGGCGGAGGGCGTGCGCCGCCCCGTCGCCGCGGCGGGCGAGGGTGACGCGCAGCGCCGGGCAGGGCGCGTCGGGCTCGGGGCTGGGGGTCGGGGCGGGGTCGGCCACCGTGGCGAGGGCGTCCGCGGACAGGGGACGCGAGGCGTCCCGTGCGGCGGCATCGGGGCCGGGACGGTCGCTCCGCCGGCGAAGCTCCCGGCCCGGCGCCGGAGCTTCGGGCGGGGCGGGGGCGATGCGGACGACGTAGTCGGCGGCCTCCAGCAGGCGCTCGGGGGCGGCGGGCGCGAGGTGGGCGGCGTCGAGCGCGCGCAGGCCCGAGAGGGCGGCGAGACGGCCGAGGGCGTCCGAGGCGAGGGCGTGCAGCGCCTCGGGCGAGGGGACGCGGGCCGGGTCGGGATCGGCGATCAGGGCGACGAGGGGGCGGTCGCGCGGATCGGCGGGGCGGGCGGGCTCCGGCGCCGGCCGTCGGGCGCCGCGGGCGGCCGGCGCGGGGGCGGCGGGCGGGGCGGGGAGCAGCGCCTCGAGATCGGTCTCCGGCGGCTCGCCGAGCTCGGCCATGAAGAGGGCGCGCGCGCTCTCGATCTGGCGACGGGCGAGGGCGGGGCGCCCGGCGGCGACGTGCAGGCGCACGAGGGCGGCGTGGACGTCCTCCTGCAGCGGATCGAGGGCGAGGAGGGCGCGTGCGGCGGCGGCGGCGCGGTCGAGGCGGCCGGCGCTCTCGTCGAGCAGCATCAGGCGCAGCAGCCCCTCGGTGGCGAGCGATTCGGCGCGGCTGTTGCGTTCGGCCTGCCAGTCCTGGAACGCGGTCTCGGGCACCGAGAGGGGGGCCAGGAAGGCGCCGCCGCAGAGCCCGAGCAGGGCGGCGAGACCGGCGGTGTCGCGCGCCTCGCAGGCGCGCTCGAGCTCCAGCGCGTCGCAGCGCACGGCGCCGGGGCGGAGCGCGATCTGCCCGCCGGGGGTCTCGACCGCGGCCTCGAAGAGCGGGCCGAGAGCCTTCTTCATGCGCCGCAGTTCCTGGCGGAGGGAGGCGCGGCCCTGCTCGGGCGCGCCGCGGCCCCAGAGCAGATCGACGAGCACGTCGCGGGGGGCCGCGCCGCCGGGCGAGAGGGCGAGAAAGACGAGGGCGCCGAGGCTCTTCGCGCCGAGGCCCTGGATCACGGCGCCGTCCGGGCCGCGGACGAAGGCGGCGCCGAGGGTGTGCAGGTCGAGGACGGGGGCGTCGGGCATGATCGGGCTCGCGTGGGGTGGGCGAGAGTCGCCGGGGCGGGAGGATTCGGCAAGCGCCGGGCGCCGGGCCCCGTGCGCCGGGCTCCGGGCGCCAGGCGCCAGGCTGCGGCATGGACGACCGGGCGGGCGCGCGCCATCTCCGGCGTGACGGAGCATGGCCGGGAGACGGGGCGATGGCGGGAACGGATGAGGGCGAGGCGGGTGCGCCGGACGCGCCCTGGGGCGGGCCCTGGGGGCTGCCGGACTGGTCGGCGCTGATCGGCGCGGACGCGGCCGACCGGTTCCGCGCGGCGTTCCGGCGTTCGATGGCGGCGCATCTGGAGGAGGTCGCGGCGGTGCGCGACGACCCCCGGCCCCCCGGTTTCGGGAACGTCGTCGAGGCGCTGGAGCGTTCGGGCCGGGGGCTGCGGCGCACGGCCTCGGCCTTCTTCACGCTGGCGGGCTGCGCCTCGGACGACGACCTGCGCACCGTGGAGCGCGAGGTCGCGCCGGCCCTCGCGCGCCATGCCAGCGCGATCTGGATGGACCCGGCGCTGGCGGCGCGGGCGGCGGCGGTCCCGGACGAGGGGCTCGACGCCGAGCGGCGCGAGGTGCTGCGCCGCATGCGCGAACGGTTCGAGCGGGCGGGCGCGGGGCTCGCGGCCGCCGAGCGGGCCCGTCTGGCGGAGATCATGGCGCGGCTCTCGGAGCTGCAGACCGGCTTCGGGCAGACCGTGCTGGCGGCGGAGTCGGACTGGGCGCTGCCGCTGAGCGGGGACGAGCTGGCGGCGCTGCCGGAGGCGCTCGTCGACGCGGCGCGGGCGGCCGGCGAGGCGCGGGGCGTCGGGCCCTGCGTGACGCTGGCGCGCGCCTCGGTGGAGCCGTTCCTCGCGGCCTGTCCGGACCGGGCGCTGCGCGAGCGGGCGTGGCGGGCCTGGGTCTCCCGCGGGGTGGAGGGCGACGCGGACAACCGCGCGGCGATGGCGGAGATCCTGGCGCTGCGGGCGGAGCGCGCGGCGCTGCTCGGCTTCCCGAGCTTCGCGGCGTTGCGGCTGGCGCCGGCGCTGGCGCGCACGCCCGAGGCCGTGCGCGCGCTGCTGGAGCGGATCTGGGCGCCGGCGCGGGCGCAGGCGGCGCGGGAGACGGCGCGCCTTTCGGAGCTGGCGCGCGAGGCGGGGGAGGGCGGAGACGTCGCGCCCTGGGACCGGCGCTGGCGGGCGGAGGCGGCGCGGGCGCGCGACCATGCCGTGAGCGACGCCGACGTCCGGCCGTATCTGAGCCTCGAGGGCGTGCTCGGGGCGGCCTTCGCGGTCGCGGGGCGGCTCTTCGGGCTCGCCTTCCGGGAGGTGGAGGCGACGCTGCACCATCCCTCGGCGCGGGCCTTCGAGGTGACGCGGGACGGGCGCGTGCTGGGGCTCTTCGTCGGGGACTGGTTCGCGCGGAGCTCGAAGCGCTCCGGCGCCTGGATGAGCCAGCTGGTGGCGCAGGAGCGGCTGGACGGCGAGGTGCGGCCGGTGATCCTGAACGTCGCCAACTTCGCCGAGGGCGCGCCGGCGCTGCTGAGCCGGGACGACGCGCGGACGCTGTTCCACGAGTTCGGCCACGCGCTGCACGGCCTGATGAGCGACGTGACCTTCCCGAGCGTCGCGGGGACCGGCGTGGTTCGGGACTTCGTGGAGCTGCCGAGCCAGCTTTTCGAGCGCTGGCTGGACGAGCCGGAGGTGCTCGCGGCGCATGCCCGCCATTGGCGCACGGGCGAGCCGATCCCGCCCGAGACGGTGGCGCGGCTGAAGGCGGCGGAGGCCTTCGGGGCGGGCTTCCGGACGGTGGAGTATCTCCAGAGCGCCTTCGTCGATCTCGAGATGCATGCGGGTCCGGCGCCGGGCGATCCGGTGGCCTTCGAGGCCGAGGTGCTGGCGCGGCTCGGCGCGCCGGCGGACGTGCCGCCGCGCCACCGGGCGGCGCATTTCCTGCACGTCTTCGCGGGCGAGGGCTATGCCGCGGGCTACTACGGCTATCTCTGGGCCGAGGTGATGGAGGCCGACGCCTTCGCCGCCTTCGAGGAGGCGGGCGGGCCTTTCGCGCCGGGCCCGGCGGCGCGTCTCGCGGCGCTGCTGGCGGCGGGGGGCGGGCGGCCGGCGGAGGATCTGTGGCTCGCGTTCCGCGGGCGGGCGCCGGACCCGGCGGCGCTGCTGCGCGGCCGGGGGTTCGCGGCCTGACCGGAACCCGGAGCGGCGGGCGGGCGTTGCTGGGCCGACCTTTGTGTTTTCGGAAGGAGGACCGACATGGCCGACCGCACCTACAAGCTCGTGGAACTGGTGGGCACCTCGAAGGAGAGCGTCTCGGACGCGATCGACGGGGCGATCCGCTCGGCTTCGGCGAGCCTCGATCATGTCGAGTGGTTCGACGTCGATTCGATTCGCGGGCATGTCGAGGAGGGTGGCGTGGCTCACTATCAGGTGGTGGTGCGGGTGGGCTTCCGCGTGAAGGACTGAGGGGGCTGAACGCCTCTTCGGGCTTGTGCCGCGGGGCGGCGGGGGTCGTCTCCGCCGCCCGTTTCGTGCGGGCGGGCCGTCGGACGCCCCGAACGCCGCCTGCGGCGGCGTCGGCCCGCCCGCCAGCCTGCGCCCGCCCCTTTCGGAAGCGTCCGGCCGCGGCGACGCCGGCGGGCCGGCGGCGGCGGAGCGCCCGCGGCGCGGCGACGGGTCCGAAGGACCCCCACGGC
>JAWLFJ010000049.1:0-26716 GCA_041685625.1 Paracoccaceae bacterium
CGAGGGCCGCCGACAGCGCCTCGCGACCCTCGAGCCCGAGGATCCACGCCTCCTCGCGCTCCGCCTCCGCCAGCGCCGCGGGATCGAGCCCCGGCGGCGGCCCGAACAGCGGCGCCAGGCCTCCGGCCGCATCGAGCGCGGCATAGGCCGAGGCGAGCGCGCGGACCTGCGCCCGGTCGAGGATCTCGTCCGGTCGCCGCACCGCACGGACCGCGCCGTCCAGCATCGAGGGATAGATCTCCGCCAGCACCACCGGCGCCGCGCCGGCCGCCCAGCCCGTCTCGAACGGCCAGACCGCGACGCGCCCCGCCAGCCCCGGCGCCCGACGCAGCCGCTCCAGCGCCGGCAGGCCGAGCAGCGTCTGGCTCCCGACCGAGCCGGTGGTGAACAGCTTCCACACCGGCTGCGCCCGGGCGATCCGCACCTCGACGTGCCGGCGCTCCGGTGGGTGCGCGCCGTGCCGCGCGCGACCCTTGGTCGGCACGCCCGGATGCGGCGCGGCGGCGGGACGCCCCCAGAACGGCCCCACCCCGTCCCAGCATGCGTTCAGCCGTTCCGCCACGCGCCAGCGATCGTTGCGGTTGTCGGGCGCGTCCTCGATCTCCCGCGCCAGCCAGGCCCAGACGGCGAGCCCCTCGGCCCGGCCGGCGACCCGCGCGGCCGCGCCTCTCGGCCAGCCGAAGGGGAAGTCGAAGCCGGCCAGAACGCGCCGCCCCGCCGCCGCCTCCGTCGCCAGCCGATCCGCCAGCCAGCCGATCGCCGCCGCACGGCCGCGAAAGTAGCGCGGCGGCTCCGGACCGCCGACCCCGTCCGCGCCGATCCAGATCGAATCCGCCGTCTCCCGCGCCGGCGACAGGGAGGACCGCGCCGACCAGTCCGTCATCACCACCAGGTCGAAGATCCGCGCCACCCGTCGCTCCTTCCCGCGAAAACCGCCGCCGTTTCGGCCACGGAGGTTGACGCGCCCGCCCCCGCGCGGCCAATGAGGCACGATGCGCGTCACCGTTTCATGCCGGCCCCGCGTCGGCGGCGGCGTACCCCAATCGCTTCCGGAGATCCCGTCATGCGCCGATCGTCGCTCCTCGCCCTCGCCCTCGCTCCCGCGGTCCTCTTCGCGCAACCCGCCGCCTCGGACGAGGTGACGGAGGCGCTGGAGGCCGCGCTGGAGGCCTGGAGCGGCGGCGACGTGGCGACCGCGAAGTCCGAGGCCGAATGGGCCCTCGCCAAGATCGGCGAGGCGGAGGCCCTCGGCCTCGCCGAATATCTCCCGCCCGCGCCCGAGGGCTGGACCCGTCGGGACGAGGATCCGCAGTCGGCCGGGGCCGCCATGTTCGGCGGCGGGCTGATGGCCGCGGCCTCCTACACCGGCCCCGGCGATGCGGGCACGGCCACCGTCGCCCTCGCCGCCGACTCCCCGATGGTGGCGGCGATGGGGACGATGTTCGGCAATTCCGCCGCGATGAACTCGCTGGGCCGCGCCGTCCGCGCCGGACGCCACCGCGCCGTGATCACCGGCGACGGCGAGCTGCAGGCCCTGATCGGCGGCCGCACCCTGGTCACAATCGCCGGCAGGGCTTCGGAGGAGACCAAGCAGGCTCTGTTCTCGGCCATCGACCTCGACGCGCTGGCGGCGCGCTGAGCCGGCCGGAGCCCCGCCCGACGTGACCCGCCCCGGCGCGCCCTCCGTCCTGCCCGACAGCGCAGGAGAGCCGCGCCACGCCGAGGACGTCGTCGATCCCGCCCGGCTCGCCGAGCTGCACGCCCTGCTCGACCGGGCCGGCCCCCCGCCGTCGCCGGGCGAGGCGCTGCCCCCGCTCTGGCACGCGCCGCTGTTCCGCCCGGCGGCGCGCCCGTCCGAACTCGGCGAGGACGGCGCGCCGCGCGCCGACGGCCTGCTGCCGGAGACGGGGCTGCCGCGCCGGCGCCGCGGCGGTGGGCGGCTCGAGTTCCTCGCCCCGTTGCGCGTCGGCGAGCCGACCTCCCGGCTGAGCGTCCTGCAGAACGTCGCGCTGCGCGAAGGCGCGGCGTCGCCGATCGCGGTCGTGACGCTCCGTCACGAGATCTCCGGCCGCGACGGTCCGGCGATCCGCGAGGAGGAGGACATCGTGTTCCGTGCCGCCTTCGAAGCCGACGCGGCGCCGCCCCCCAAGCCTCCGATGCGCGACGATCGGCCCGCCTTCAGCCGGGAGCTGACGCTGGACCCGCTGACGGTGATGCGCTTCTGCGCGCTGACCGGCGACGCCCATCGCGTCCACTGGGACGCCGCCTGGGCCGAGGCGGAGGAGGGGCGCCCCGGCGCCCTCGCGCCCGCCGCCATGCTGGCGCTGCTGCTGGCCGAACTGATGCGCGACAACATGCGCCGCACGCCGCGAAGCTTCGAATGGCGCGTCGCCGCGCATCCCCGCGTCGGCGAGACGGTGCGGCTCTGCGGCCGCGGCTTCGGTCCCTCGGCCGATCTCTGGATCGTCGACGCCGAGGGGCGGCTGGTGATGGAGGCCCGCGCCGCGCTCGCCTGATCCCGGGAGCGCCGGCGGTCCCGAAAGGCGCGGTCCCCGGGCGCGCGGCCCGCCCGCCCGCCCCCGACGCGCCCGGGGACCGCGCCCTCCGCGCCCACGCGCGCTTGACCGCGGCGGCGCCCGGCCCTACCCCGCGCCGGTCCGTTCCCGCCGCAGGAGCCCGCCATGCCCGGCCCCCGCCTCACCCCGCTCGCCGAGCGCCTGCCGCGCGCCGTGCCCTTCGTCGGCCCGGAGACGCAGGAGCGCGCCCTCGGCCGTCCCTTCACGGCCCGCATCGGCGCCAACGAGAGCGTGTTCGGCCCCTCGCCGAAGGCGCTCGAGGCGATGCAGGCGGCGCTTCCCGACCTCTGGATGTACGGCGACCCGACGCAGCACGACCTGCGCCGGGCCGTCGCCGACCATCACGGCGTCGCGCCGGAGCACGTCATGGTGGGCGAAGGCATCGACGGGCTGCTCGGCACGCTCTGCCGCCTGCTGGTGACCGAGGGCACGCCGGTCGTCACCTCGGACGGCGCCTACCCGACCTTCGGTTACCACGTCGCCGGGTACGGCGGGCGCCGCGTCGCCGTGCCCTATGCCGGCGACCGAGAAGACCCCGAGGCGCTGCTCGCCGCGGCGCGGGAGACCGGCGCGCCGCTGATCTACCTCTCCAATCCCGACAACCCGATGGGCACGCATCACGACGCCGCGACGCTCGAGGCGACGATCGCCCGCGTCCCCGACGGGACGGTCCTCTGCCTCGACGAGGCCTACGCCGAATTCGCGCCCGAGGACGCGATTCCCGCGCTCGACGTCGCCGACGCGCGCGTTATCCGGATGCGCACCTTCTCCAAGGCCCGCGGCCTAGCGGGGCTGCGCGTCGGCTACGCACTCGGCCATCCGGACCTGATCGGGGCGTTCGACAAGGTCCGCAACCATTTCGGCGTGGGCCGCGTGGCGCAGGCGGGCGCCCTCGCCGCGCTCGACGACGCCGAGTGGCTCGCGCATGTGCGCGACGAGGTCGCCCGCGCCCGCCGCCGCATCGGAGAGATCGCCGCGGCGCAGGGTCTGACGGCGCTGCCCTCCGCGGCCAACTTCGTCGCGATCGACTGCGGCGCCGACGGCGCCTTCGCCAAGGCGACGCTGGAGGGTCTCGTCGCCCGGGGGGTCTTCGTGCGCATGCCCGGCGTGGCGCCGCTCGACCGCTGCATCCGCGTCTCCGCGGGCCGGCCGGTGGACCTCGACGCCTTCGCCGCCACGCTGCCCGAAGCGCTGGCCGGCGCCCGCGCCCGGGCCGCCTGAGGCGCGGCGCGCGGGCCGCGCGCGCCGCGGCCCGCGCGGGCCTTCCCTTCGCCGCGCGCCGCCCCATCTCGCGGCGGGTCCGTCGCCGCGCAGCGGCTTCCCTTTCCGCCCCGCGAGCCGCATCCTTCCCCACGGCCGTCCCGACCGCGAGGATTCCGCCCCATGGTCAGCGCCCTGCCGCCCCAGCACCCGCAGCGCCTGGCGATGAGCCTGGAGCTGCACGCGCGGCCCTTCCCGGAGCTCTCGGCGCCCTGCCGCGCGGTCCACGTCGCCTTCAAGGCGGCCCAGAACGCCGCCGACCGCGACCCCGAGCTCGACCGCGCCCATCTGCGCGATCTGCTGGACCGCTTCGGCGCGGCGCATCCGTCGCCGAACGCCGACCATTACGTCGGCTCCATCGGCCGCGTGACGCTGAAATGGGAGCGTCACACCGAATTCGTGTCCTACACCCTCTTCGGCGAGGGCGTGGCGGACAGTCCCTACGACGGCTCCACCTTCCGGCTCTTCCCGCGCGACTGGCTGGAGAAGGCGCCCGGCCTCGTCGTCGCCGCCTCGCTGGTGCGCGTGGAATCGGTGGAGAGCGTCGAGGCCGCCGAAGCGCGCCTTTCGGACGGGCTCGGCCGGCATTTCGTGCGCGAAGCGCTGGCCGCGAGCCGCGTCGCCGACCGCCTCGCCGTCGTCGGCTCCGACTTCCGCATCCACGAGGACGGCATGAGCCGCTTCGTGGTGCTGGCGCGGCCCGAACTCGGCCCCCGCCGCCTCGGGCGCCTCGTGCAGCGGCTGGTGGAGATCGAGACCTACCGCGCGATGTCGATGCTGGCCCTGCCCATCGCGCGCACCGCCATCCGCCGCCTCGGCGAGATCGACCGCGAGCTCGCGGCCTGCGTCGCCGGCTTCGCGGAGGACGAAGGGAGCGAACGCGCGACGCTCGACCTGCTGACGCGCAAGTCGGCCGAGATCGAGAAGATGGCGACCGACGGCGCCTTTCGCTTCGGCGCGGCCCGCGCCTACGAGGCGATCGTGCACGAGCGCATCGAGGCCCTGCGCGAGGAACGGATGGGCGGCCGGCAGACCGTGGGCGAGTTCATGCAGCGCCGCTACGACCCGGCGATGCGGACCTGCAAGGCGGCGGAACGCCGGCTGGAGGAGCTCTCGACCCGCGCCGCGCGCATCGCCGACCTGCTGCGCACCCGCGTCGACGTGGCGATCGGCGCGCAGAACCAGAGTCTTCTCGCGTCGATGAACCGCCGCGCGGACATGCAGCTGCGCCTTCAGAAGACGGTGGAGGGCCTCTCGGTCGTCGCGATCAGCTACTACGCCGTCAGCCTGCTGGCCTATGTCCTCGACCCCGTGGCCGCGGCGACGGGGATCTCCGAGCAGGTCCTGACCGCCGGACTGGTGCCGATCGTGTTCCTCGGCGTCCTCGCCATGGTGCGCCGCCTCCGCCGCGAGCTCGACGGCTGAGGGGGCGCTCCCGCGCGCCGACGCCCCCGAGGGGGCGCCGACGCCATGGGCCCGGCGGCGCCGTGGGGGTCCTTCGGACCCGTCACGGCGCCGCTGACGCTCCGTGCTCAGCGGTCCGACCGAGCCATGCGGCGCTCCAGCCAGCGCGCGGCCTGACTGACGGTCAGGATCAGGAGCAGATACTCGAGCACCAGCACGGTGTAGATCTCCAGCGGGCGGTACTCCGTCACCACCAGCTCGTTGGCCCGCCGCGTCAACTCCTGCGCGCCGATCACGCTGACGAGGGCGCTCATCTTCAGCATGTAGACGAACTGGTTGGCGAGGGCGGGCAGGATCCGCCGCAGCGCCTGCGGCAGCACCACGTGCCGCATCGTCGGCCACCAGCCGAGCCCGAGGGTCCGCGCCGCCTCGGTCTGGCCCTTCGGCACGCCCTGGATGCCGGCGCGGAAGATCTCCGCCTCGAAGGCCGAATCCGAGAGCGCCAGCGCCACCACCCCGGCCCAGAACACGCTCAGCGAAAGCCCCGCGACCACCGGCAGCCCGTAGTAGACCCAGAGGATCAGCACCAGGATCGGCACCGCCCGCACCAGCTCGACGTAGAGCTGGTTCAGGCGCCGCCCCCAGACGCTGTCGGTGATCGCCGGCAGCGCCACGGCGAGCCCCGCCACGATCGAGAACGCCATCGCCGTCAACGACAGCGCCACCGTCTGCCCGAGGCCGGAGATCAGGAAGCTCAGATTGCTCCGCCCCTGTTCGGTCCAGGGCGAGACGACGTACCAGCCCCAGACGGTCCGGCCCCCGTCCTCGCCGCCGAACGCCGCCCAGAGCGTCAGGCCCGCCAGCGCCGCCAGCAGCGCCGGCGTCACCCAGCGGCCCGGCCCGCGGCGGACCGCGGGCGGGGGCGGCAGGCCCGGCGCGGGCGCCCAAGGGGTCTCCGCCGTCGGCGGACCCGTCTCCAAGCCCCGCGTTCCGTCCATCCGTCGGCCCTCTCCGCAGCGCGGCCCGCCGAAAGGGCGGGCCGTCCGCCGCGAAGCTAGCGGCGCGGCGGCCCGAGGCAAACCCGCGCCCCCTTCCACCCCTCGGAAGCGGGGCCCTTCGCCCCATCGACGCGGGCGCGCCGGCCGGCCTATCATCGACGCACATCGGTCGCGATCGCGGCCCGGACGTCATCCCCGCCGGTCCCGGACGCCGCCGCGTCCCTCCGGCCCCTCCACGGAGAGACCCATGCGATCCATCCTCGCGCTCGGCCTCGCGGCCCTGCTGGCGCTGCCCGCCCTCCCCGCCGCCGCGCAGTCGGCGCTCGACGAGATCCTGAACGGCGGGGTGCTCAAGGTCGGCACCACAGGCGACTGGAATCCGATGAGCGTGCGCGACCCGGCCTCCAACAGCTACAAGGGCTACGACGTCGACGTGATGACCGCCCTCGCCGAGGATCTCGGCGTCGAGCTGGAGTTCGTGCCGACCGACTGGAAGACCCTCGTCTCCGGCGTCGTCGCCGGGCAATACCACATCACCGGCTCGGCCTCGATCTCGCCGGCGCGGATGAAGGCCGCCGGCTACTCAGACAGCTACCTGACCGTGGTGATCCTGCCCTTCACCACCGAGGACAAGCTCTCGCGCTTCTCCGACTGGGACGACGTGAACAAGCCCGAGGTGACCGTCGCGACGACGCTCGGCACCACCTTCGAGACCTACGTGAAGCGCTGGTTCCCGGACGCCGAGATCAAGGTGGTCGAGGCGCCGGCCCGCGGCTGGCAGGAGGTCGTGGCCGGGCGCGCCGACGTCTTCGTGACCTCGAACATCGAAGGGGCGACGCTGACCGGGAAGTTCCCCGAGCTCGCCCCCGTCGACGTCGAGACGCCGCGCGCTCCCTCGCCGATCGCGATGCTGATGCCCCAGACCGATCAGGTCTGGATCAACTACGTGAACAACTGGATCAAGATCAAACGGCTCGAAGGATTCTTCGACGCCACCGCCGTCAAGTGGGGCCTCGCGTCCGAGCGTTGACGGCCTCTCGCCGGACGCGGACCGCCTTGGCCCCGCCGCCGTGAAGGCGGGGCCGGGCCTCCATCCTCCTGCCGACCCGCGACGCGAAGGCCGACGCTTCGGCATCCGCGACCGCTTCGCCCGGAACTCGACGCACCGAGACCCCGGGCGAATCGAGGGTCTCGACGCGCCGACCAGAGGCATCGACCCGAGGGACGGCGCGGCGGGAGGGCTCAGCCACCTCGGCGGCTCCAAAGCCTTCCGGCCAGGCGATCAAGCTCCGCACGGTCGAGAAGCGCCGCGTCCCCTGCGCCGGCGTGCATCTCGGCGTCGTCCGCAAGGCGGATTTCCGCGTCCAGGCGGAGGTCGCCGACCGCTCGCTCGACGCCGATGACGTCATCCTTCGACGACGGAGCGCAGGGTTCGGCGCCCGCGAACCCGCGACGCGCCGGGGCCGCCCCCGGGCCCGGGCGCACTTCGGTCATTCCGGCAAAGGGCGTCAGCCCTCCGCGCGCTTGCGGCGGGCGCGCTCGAGGGTCCGGATCTGCCCACGAAGGAACAGAAGCAATGAACCCATCTTGAGCGTGAACAGAAGCGGGACCAGGAAGCTCGCGACCATGTCGTCTCTCCTTCCGAAAAGTATACGGCTGTATGCGGTTTGGTTTTTCAGCTGAACCGGGATGAACCGGCCCGCCATTCTTGTTGCGAAGTCTTACGCGCCCCCTCCGCAGCCGGATCATCGCCGGGCGGCGCAGACTGTCGCACCCCCGCCCGGTCTCTCCGACGCCCGCCTCCGCGCCCAGTCCTCCGGCCTGAGCCGTCCCCGAACGCGAAAGGACCTCGGGGCGTCGGCCCCGAGGTCCTTTTCGTCGTCAGCGGTGACGGTGGGCGGGTGGTGGAGCCAAGGGGAGTCGAACCCCTGACCTCTTGAATGCCATTCAAGCGCTCTCCCAACTGAGCTATGGCCCCGTCGCCCGCGCGCCGGCCCGGGTCGCCCCGGATCGCTGGGATGGCCGCGGGATAGGACGCCGCGGCCGCGGTTGCAAGCGGAAAATCGCCCCCGTCCCCGGGGGCCTGCGACGCGTCAGGTGTCCTCTTCCTTGTCGCTCGAGGCGACGTCGGAGATCTCGCCGAGATCGTCGGAGTCCTCGTCCTCGTCCTCGAGGAGCGCGTCATCGCCGCCGAGGGCGTCGCTCTCCCCGGACTCGTCGTCGATCAGCGCCTCGCTCTCGGCGGCGACCGGCGCGGGCTTCTGCGGCTTAGGCTTGGCGCGGCTCGGCGAGGCGCCCGCCTTTCGCTCGCTCAGCGCGTCGAGCGCGTAGGTCGCGCCGCAGTTCGGACAGTCGACGGGGTCGCGCTTCAGGTCGTAGAAGCGCGTCCCGCAGCTCGGGCAGAGCCGCTTAGCGCCCCATTCGGGTTTGGCCATGGACGGTCCCTCGGACGATCGGTGCGGAGGTGCGGAATCGAAGGCGCGCCTTGCCACAGGCCCGGAGCCCTGACAAGCGCCGGCTCCGCGGCATCCGCGCCTTTTTTGCAGCCGCGAGACGCCTTGTTCGCAGCGCAGCGCAGGGTTAGCCTTGCTCCCGCGGCCTGCGGGGTCGCGCCCGTAGCCCCGAGCCGGACGGAGACGTCGCGCATGCTGTATCACGCCTACGAACTCACCCACGCCGCCATCAGCCCCTGGCGGGCGGCCGCGCAGGTGGGCCGGCATGCGCTCTCCAACCCGATGAACCCGATGGCGATGACCTTCCCGGCCAAGGCCACCGCCGCGGCCTTCGAGATGTTCGTGAACGCCACCCGTCGCTACGGCAAGCCCGACTGGGACATCGCGGACACGGAGATCCTGGGCGAGACCGTGCCCGTCGAGCCGCGCATCGTGCTCTCCAAGCCCTTCTGCGACCTCGTGCACTTCAAGCGCGCCCACCCGGTCGCCCACGCCCGCAACGATCCCAAGGTGTTGATCGTCGCGCCGATGTCGGGCCACTTCGCGACGCTGCTGCGCGGCACCGTGGAGGCGATGCTGCCCGAGCACGACGTCTACGTCACGGACTGGATCGACGCGCGCAACGTGCCGCTGGCCGAGGGGCGCTTCGACCTCGACGACTACGTCGACTATCTCGCCGAATTCTGCCGCTTCCTCGCCAGGGACGGCGAGCGGCCGGCGATGATGGGCGTCTGCCAGCCCGGCGTGCCGGCGCTCGCCTGCGCGGCGATGATGGCCGAGGACGGCGATCCCGCACGCCCCGCCTCGCTGATCCTGATGGGCTCGCCCATCGACACCGCGAAGAACCCCAAGCAGCCGAACGACCTCGCCACCTCGCGCCCGCTGAGCTGGTTCGAGAAGAACGTGGTGGTCCCGGTGCCCTGGCCGAACCCCGGCTTCATGCGCCGCGTCTATCCGGGCTTCCTGCAGCTCTCCGGCTTCATGCAGATGAACCTCGACCGCCACGTCGACGCCCACGTCCAGCACTTCCGCCACCTCATCAAGGGCGACGGCGACAGCGCCGCGGCGCACCGCGCCTTCTACGACGAATATCTCGCCGTGATGGACCTGACCGCCGAGTTCTACCTCCAGACCATCGAGCGGGTGTTCCAGCTGCGCCTCCTCGCCCAGGGCGAGTTCCGCTACCGCGACGAGCGCCTCGTCAAGCCCCAGGCGATCCGCGACATCGGCCTGATGACGGTGGAGGGCGAGAAGGACGACATCACCGGCCTCGGCCAGACCGAGGCGGCGCACAAGCTCTGCACCGCGCTGCCCGAGGCGAAGAAGTCCCATTACGTCCAGGAGCGGGTGGGCCATTACGGCGTGTTCAACGGCTCGCGCTGGCGGCGCTTCATCCAGCCGCGGGTGCGCGACTTCATCCGCGCCCAGCGCGCCATGGTCCGCGGCGAGGCGACCGCGGCCGCCGAGTGATCCCGCCGCTCGGCCCGGCCTCTCGCGGGGGGCTCGCGGCTCGGGGGGGATCGACCCCCCGCTCGCCGCGCGGCCGCGCCCAGGGGCGCGTCCGGGGGCGCCCGGTCCACGCGCCGTGATCCGCCTCGGCCGCCGCGCCGCGGGCCGCCCGGCGCCGGCGCAGGAGCCACGCGTCCTCGCGCTCGAGGAGCCGCCGGTGACGGTGACGCTCCGTCGCTCCCGTGCGGCCCGGCGCTTCACGCTCTCGGTCTCCCGTCTCGACGGCACGGCCCGCCTGACGCTGCCCGCCGGCGCCTCGCTGGCGGAGGCCGAGGCGTTCCTCGCACGTCAGTCCGACTGGCTGGCCGAGGCCGTCGCCCGCGCTCCAGCGAGCGAGGCGGTGCGTCCCGGCGCGTGCCTGCCCTTCCGCGGCGCCCCGGTCACGCTGACGCTCGCGGAGGGACCCGCCCGCCGCCCGCCGCGGATCGAGGACGCCCGCCTCCTGGTCCACGGCCCGGCGGAGGCCGCGCCGGCCCGCGCCCTCGCCTTCCTCAAGGCCGCGGCCCGGGACGCGCTCGCCCCCGCCGCGCGGCGCCACGCCGCGACCCTCGGCCGCAACCCCGGGCGGATCGTGCTGCGCGACACGCGCTCGCGCTGGGGCTCCTGCACCGCCTCGGGCGACCTCAACTTCTGCTGGCGGCTGGTGATGGCCCCGCCCGAGGTGCTCGACTACGTCGCCCTGCACGAGGCCGCGCATCTCGTGGAGATGAACCACGGCCCTCGCTTCTGGGCGCTCGTCGAGCGTCTCGACCCCGCCTGGCGCACCAAGCGGGACTGGCTGCGGCGCGAGGGGCCGGGCCTGCACCGCTGGCGCTTCGAGGCGTGACGCCGCGCCTCAGCGCTGGAAGGCGAGCACGAAGAACACCACGACGACCGTGAACCAGACCCCGGTCAACGTGTAGGACATCATCTTCGCGGCCGAAGCGGTGCGCGGCCAGAACGCCGTCCGCTGCAGCGCGAAGAGCGCCGGCGTGCCGAAGAGATAGAACCAGAGCAGAAGCTGGGAGAAGCCCGGCGGCCCCATCCGTCGCGTCCTCGCGCCGTCCCCCGGCAGGTCCAGTCCGCGCAGCGCCGGATCGTCCGGCGCAGGCGCCCGGCCGCCGCCCGCACCGGTCAGCTCGGCCGCCACCGCCGCCAGGAAGCCCAGCGCCAGCAGGACCTGGACCAGCACCAAGCCGTGCGCGACCGAGAACAGCGGCCGCGCATACTTGCTCTTGCGCCGCCGGTTCCGCCGTTTTTCCGCTCGCGACGGCCCGCGCGGCGCCCCGCCGCCGCCGCGGCCCGAAGACGTCCCGGAGACCTCGTTCATCCCGCGGCTCCGCGCGGTTCCGCCGTTCGATGCGTCACGCCGACACTCCCCGTTGCGCTTCCCGGACGGTCACGGTCCGTAGCGTTCCCGTCGCGGCCCGCGGTCCCCGGCCTCGCCGCCGAGCGCGCGGGAGAGGAAGCCCGCCACCCCCGTCACCAGGTCCGAAACGCTTTCGGCCGCGTCGTCCAGCCCGGCGCCGGGGCGATCGGCCACGGCGTCGCCCGGCGATGCCTCGCCCGGCCCTTCGCTGTCAAGGGGCCGCGGCGGGCGGCCCTCGTGCAGCCGCACCGCGGCCTCGCGCCATATCTCCGCCGGCAGCCCGCCGCCGGCGACGCCGGTCAGCGGCGTGTTGTCGTCGTAGCCCATCCAGACGCCGATCACGTAATCGGCCGTGAAGCCGACGAACCAGGCGTCGCGCGCCGCCTGCGTGGTGCCGGTCTTGCCGGCGGCCGGGCGGCCCGGCAGCGCGGCGCGCCGCCCGGTACCGTCGCGCACCACCGCCTCGAGCATCCCCACGAGGCGGCGCGCCGCCCGCGGCGGCAACGCCTGCCGGCCTTCCGCGGCATGGCGCATCAGCGCCGTCCCCTCGCCCCTCAGACGCACCGTGCGCACCCCCCAGGGCTCCGTCCGCCGGCCGGCCGAGGCGATCGTGGCGTAGACCCCCGTCATCTCCAGCAGCGTCGCCTCCGAGGCGCCGAGCGCCGAGGCCGGCCCCGGCGCCACCGGCGACTTCAGGCCCAGATCCCGCGCCGTGGCGACCACCTCCTCCATCCCGACCTCGAGCGCGAGGCTCACCGCCACGGTGTTCACCGACTTCGCCAGCGCCTCGGTCAGGGTCAGCGCGCCGAAGCTCTCGCCGCGATAGTTCTCCGGCCTCCAGCCCTTCACCTCGATCGGCCCGTCGATCACCACGTCCGTCGGCCATCGCCCCGCCTTCAGCGCCGCCGCGTAGACGATCGGCTTGAAGGCCGAGCCGGTCTGGCGCATCGCCTGCGTCGCCCGGTTGAACTGCCCCCCCGAGGCGGCGGCGCCGCGCCCGCCGACGATGGCGCGCACCGCGCCCTCCGGCGTCATCACCACGATGGCCGCCTCCGCCGCCGAGCCGGGGCGGACCTTGGTCTCGAAGACGTGCGCCAGCGCCGCCTCCGCGGCGCGCTGCGCGGCGGGATCGAAGGTGGTCTCGATCACCACGTCCTCCGTGGTCTCGCGCGTCAGCCAGGCCGGTCCCGCCTCCATCACCCAGTCGGCGAACCAGCCGCCCGCCCGCGCCGCCGCCGCGGCGGACAGGCGGGCCGGCGCCGCCCGCGCCCGCGCCGCCTGTTCGGGCGTCAGACGGCCCTGCTCCTCCATCAACCCGACGATCAGGCTCGCCCGGCCCTGCGCCTCGGCGAGGTCCGAGGTCGGGGCGTAGCGGCTCGGCGCCTTGAGGAGACCCGCCAGCATCGCCGCTTCGGCCGGGCTCACGGTCCGCGCGGACTTGCCGAAATACCTCTGCGCCGCCGCCTCGAAACCCCAGGCCCCGGCCCCGAGATAGACCCGGTTGAGATAGACCGACAGGATCTCCTCCTTCGAGTACTTCGCCTCCATCGCCAGCGCCATCGGCAGTTCCTTGAGCTTGCGCTCGAGGCTGCGCTCATGCGTCAGGAACACGTTCTTCGCGGTCTGCTGCGTCAAAGTGGAGCCGCCCTGCACCAGCCGCCCCGCGCGGATGTTGGCCCACATCGCGCGGGCGAGGCCGATCGGGTCGATCCCCCAGTGCTCGAAGAAGCGTCGGTCCTCGGTCGCCACCACCGCGTCGACCAGATGCGGCGAGATCTCCGTCGCCCGCAGCGCGCCCCCGTACTGGTCGCCCCGCCAGGCGAAGACCTCGCCGTGCCGGTCCAGCATCGTGACCGAGCCGCGCTCGCGCCCGTCGAGCAGCGCCGAGGCCTCGGGCAGTTGCGCGTGGAACACCGCCGCCGTCGCGCCGAGCGCGATGGCGAGGCCGAGCGCCACGCGGCTTCCGATCCGCCAGCTCCAGCGCAGCACGAACATCACCAGCCCGCGCACCGCCCGGTCCAGCCAGCCGCCGCGGCGGGTCCGGGTCGCGGCGCGGGCGCGAGGCGTCGCCCGCCGCGCCCCGGCGCCCTTGCGCGGCCCGGCCGCGCCGGACGTCAGCGGCGGCTCGCGCCGCCCGCCTTTCCTGTTCCGTCCGCTCACGCGCCGCGCTCCCTTTCCGGGCTTCGTTAGGTCGATCGGACCGGCCTGCTCGATCGGGCGTTCGCCCTTAAGGCAATAAAGCAACCCGGCCAAAATGTGGAGAGGCGCGGGCGCCCGGGCGTCCCGGCGCGCGCGCCGCGTCGCAGGCGCCGGGGCGCCCATTTCCTAGGCGCCCATTGCATAGGCGCCGCGCCTCGACGGCCCCCGGCGCCTCCGCCTTCCCGTGCATACGAAGGTCCGACACAAGACCGACGCCGTGCACATGAAAGTCCGACGCGCGCCCTCCCGAAGGCCGACGCGTGGCCGAGCGATGTCCGACCGCGTCTGCACGGATGTCCGACCCGTTCCGCACGTCCGCGGCACGTCTTCCGCACGGTCGCGGGACGCCTCGCCGCTCCCCTCCGGCCAGTTGGCACGCCACGTGCATGGAAACCGTGGACGCCGGCGCCGTCGACCCGCCGGCGAAAACTGGGAAACGAGGACGGTCCATGAAACTGATCATCGCGGTCATCAAACCCTTCAAGCTCGAGGAGGTGCGCGAGGCGCTCACCTCCGCGGGCGTGCAGGGCCTCATGGTCTCGGAGGTGAAGGGCTACGGCAGACAGTCGGGGCACACCGAGATCTATCGCGGCGCGGAATACGTCGTGAACTTCGTGCCCAAGATCAAGCTCGAGATCGTGGTTCCCGACGCCGCCGTCGAGAAGACGGTGGAGACCATCGCCTCCACCGCCAAGACCGGCAAGATCGGCGACGGCAAGATCTTCGTGCTCGACGTGGAACAGGCTCTCCGGGTCCGAACCGGCGAGACCGGCGAAGACGCGCTCTGAGCCCTTTTTCAACGCCCGAATGACGAAGACAGGGATCGTGAGACACATGACCAGCAAATTCAGCAAACACTCGGGCCTCGGCCTGATCGCGCTGGCGGCGATGTCCGCCCCGGCGCTGGCCCAGGAGGCCGACGTGACGCCGCCGAACGAAGAGATCGGCTTCATCTTCACCACCTTCATGTTCCTCATCGCCGGCTTCCTGGTGTTCTGGATGGCCGCCGGCTTCGCCATGCTCGAGGCCGGGCTGGTGCGGTCCAAGAACGTGACCATGCAGCTGACCAAGAACATCGGCCTCTTCAGCTTCGCCGCGCTGATGTACTTCCTGATCGGTTTCAATCTCATGTATCCGGGTGACGGCTGGTGGATAGGCGGCTGGCTCGGCCCGATCTTCTCGCCGACCTCGCTGGAGCCCGTCGGCCTCGCCGGCGCCGAGCCGGACCTGACCTACGCCTCGGTCGGCTCGGACTTCTTCTTCCAGCTGATGTTCTGCGCCACCACCGCCTCGATCGTCTCCGGCACGCTGGCCGAGCGCATCAAGCTCTGGCCGTTCCTGATCTTCGTGATCGTGCTGACCGCGCTGATCTATCCGATCCAGGCCTCCTGGAAGTGGGGCGGCGGCTTCCTCGACAGCGAACTCGGCTTCCTCGACTTCGCCGGCTCGACCGTCGTGCACTCCGTCGGCGGCTGGGCCGCGCTGGTAGGCGCCATCGTCCTCGGCCCGCGCATCGGCAAGTACAAGGACGGCCGGGTGAACCCGATGCCGGGCTCGAACCTCGCGCTCGCCACGCTCGGCACCTTCATCCTCTGGCTCGGCTGGTTCGGCTTCAACGGCGGCTCGCAGCTCTACATGGACACCGCCGGCAACGTCGCCGACATCTCCCGCATCTTCGCCAACACCAACACGGCGGCCGCGGGCGGCGCCATCGCCGCGCTGATCCTCACCCAGGTGGTCTACGGCAAGGTCGACCTGACGATGGTGCTCAACGGCGCCCTCGCGGGCCTCGTCTCGATCACGGCCGAGCCGCTGACGCCGGGCCTCTTCATGGCCACCCTGATCGGCGCCATCGGCGGCGTGATCGTGGTGTTCGCCGTGCCGATGCTGGACCGGATGAAGATCGACGACGTCGTCGGCGCCATCCCGGTGCACCTCTTCGCGGGCATCTGGGGCACCATCGCGGTGCTCCTCACCAACGCCGACGCCACCTTCTTCGGGCAGATCGCCTCGATCCTGATCGTCGGCGTCTTCGTCGTCGTGACCTCGGGGCTGGTCTGGCTGATCCTGAAGGCCGTGATGGGGATCCGCGCGCCGGAGGAGGACGAGATCGCCGGCCTCGACGCCGCCGAGCTCGGCATGGAGGCCTATCCGGAGTTCGGCAAGGGCTCGCAGATCACCTGAGCCCGGCCCGACACGAGACCCGGGCGCGGGAGAGGCCGCGCCCGGCGGAGTTCCTCCCCCGGGGCGGCCCCGCCGCCCCGACCTCAGGGCCCGGCCGCCGTGCCGGGCCCCTTTTTTTCGCCGTCTCCTTGCCGCAGGCTCGTCGCCGGATCACTCGGAGACGTCCATGCCCCGCCTCGCCGCCGTCCTCATCGCCCTCGCCGCCGCGACCCCGGCGGCCTTCGCCGCGGGCCCGGACGGGCCCGGCTGGGCCGTCGCGCCGGAGGGCGCCGCCCTCCGCGACGCCCCAGGCGGCGAGACGGTGCGCGAGGTCGCCCCCGCCGACATCCTGACCGCGACCGAGGAGACCGCCGAGCAGGGCGGAACCCTCTGGCGCCGCCTCAGCCAAGGCGACGGACCGGACCTCTGGGTCGAGGAGGCCGCGCTCGAGCCCGCGCCGCTCGCCACCTTTCCGGGCTCCGACATGCCCGTCGCGGGCATCTGCGCGGGGACCGAGCCGTTCTGGTCCGCCGCCTGGGACGAGACCTCCATGGCCGTGCGCCTCGGCCGCGGCGAGGCCGAGGACCGCCCCGCCTCCGCCGCCACGCCCGAAGGCTGGCGCCACGGCGTGCTCCTCGCGGAGGGCCTGACGCTCGTGTTCGAGGCCCGCGCCTGCCCCTACTCGCCCGTCGACGGGCTGGTCTGGGGCCGGGGCGCGCTGGTAGAGACCGACGGCGCCCGGCGGGTCCTTCTCGGCTGTTGCCGCCCCCTGCCCCCCGCCTTGCGCTGAGACGCGTCGTGCCGGCTTGCACCGCCGGCGCGCCGCCGCTATACGAACCGCGCCGGGGCGCTGACGCGCCCCAGTTTTGTTTACGCCGCGCGTCCTCTGTCGCCGGCGCCCGACGGAGACGAGCGATGAAGATCAAGAACTCCCTGCGCTCCCTCAAGCAGCGCCACGCGGATTGCCGTGTCGTGCGCCGTCGCGGGCGCGTCTACGTCATCAACAAGACGCAGCGGAGGTTCAAGGCCCGTCAGGGCTAAGCTCTTCGCAAGCCGAAACCGCGCGGCCCGCCTGTCCTCGGCGGGCCGTTTCGATTCCCGGCCCGACGGGACGCCGCCCCTCCGGATCGGAGACCGCCCTGCGCCCGCGCCTCGCCTCCTGGCTCGACCGGTTGATCGATCGCCTCGCCGGACCGCCGGCCGCGTGGACGACGCCGGAGCGGCACGAGCCGCCCGTCACGCGAGCCGCCCCGCCGGCCACCGGCGCGACGCCGGCACGCCGCGGCTGACGCCCGGCGCTCCGGGCGGCGCCCTCGAACCGATACGTATCGAAGGTCGCGAGGCCGGACGCGTCCTCCGTCAGCCACACGACACCTCGACGAGCTCGAGCTCGGGCCGCCCGGTCGCCTCCGGCTTCGTCGCCGCCGCGGGGGCGTCGAGCGCCAAGGCCGCGGACGCATCCGACCCGCCGTCCCGCGCCCCGGGGCGCTCGCCCGACCGCTCACGCTCGCCCGCGACAGGCACACCGGGCGGAGGCGGTGATCGTCGCGACCGTGGAGCGCAGCGTCCCTCGTCTGGTCGCGGCGCGCGAGGCCGTCGACGGCTTCCACGCCCTGATCCGCGGACGGGCCCCGGCGCGGCTGCGGAGCTTGGCTGCAGACCGCCTTGTCCTCACCGGTCGGCGCCTTCGCGCGAGGCGTCGCCGGTGACCGCGACGCGATCTCCGCGGCCATCGCGTCGCCATGGTCGAACGGGCAGACCGAAGGTCGGATCTCCCGGCTGAAGACCCTGAAGCGCCAGATGGGCGGGCGCGCCGATATCGACCTTCTGCGCGCGCCTCATGCCGATGCCGTAGTCCCCAGCATCGAGAGTGCGACAGAACCCCTTTTGGACGCCGATCAGCCCCCAAACGGGGTCCTTGTTCCACGCCGATCCACATCCGAGTGCGCCATCAAGGGAAACCGACCGGTGGTGAAGCGGTCACGGAGAACGTCGCTTGTCGAGGCCTTCGCCGACCGGGCGATGGGCCACGGCGTCGTCGTCGGGATGGTCGTGGATCACCTCGATTCGGCGGTCGCTCCTCCGCCGACCCCGCCAGGGCGGCGGCGCGTTCCGGTTCGACGGCGACGAACGGACCTTCGACGCGCTTCGGCCGCCAGGTCACCGCGAGACCTCCGTCAGATCGGGATCGAACGCCATGAAGCCCGGCGGTCAGAGCGCGTTCCTCAGGCGCCCAACCCCCGAGTCATGGAAATCCGGCCGATCCGCGCGGCGGGTCTCCAGCCGGTCGACCCGCAGGGGCTCGCGGGCGATCCGCCGGATAGGCGCGTCCTTCCCGTTCACGCGGCGCTCGGTGGTGCGGTCTCCGGTCCAAGGCGCCGCGCGGCCCGGTCCTCAGGCGGTCGCGAGCCGGTCCGCGCGGGTGCGCCGAGCCAGGCGAGACCCCGCGCGCCATATCCTTGACAATTTTACTCGGATTGCCGTATCGCCTCCGCGACGCTCAGCCACCCAGCCGATCCCTCCGGCACGGCAGCCGCGCAGACACGCGACCGACGCAGGGATGGCCGACCCATGAGCTTCGCACGTCCGCTTCACGTTCTCGCCCCAGCCGCGGCGATCCTGGCGCTCGTCGCGCCCGCCGCCGGACAGGACGCCATGGAACTCTCCCCCATCACCGTCTTCGGCGCCGCGCGGGACACGCGCGCGGTGCTGGACACGCCCGCCGCGGCGACCGTCCTCGACGCGCGCGAGATCGAGACGCGCGCGGCCTCCACCTACGAGGACCTGCTCGGCGACGTCCCCGGCGTCTCGATCGGCGGCGGTCCGCGCGGCATCAGCCAGGAACCGAACATCCGGGGTTTCGCGGACGAGCAGGTGGTGATCCGCGCCGACGGGGTGCGGCAGACCTTCAACCTCGCCCATCGCGGCCGTTTCTTCCTCGACCCCGAGATCCTGACCTCGATCGAGGTGGTGCGGGGCGGCGGTTCGACGCTGTTCGGCTCCGGCGCGCTCGGCGGCGTGATCGGGCTGGAGACCAAGGACGCCGACGACGTGCTCGCGCCGGGCGAGAGCCTCGGCGGGCGCCTCGCGCTCGGGGCGGCGAGCCAGGGGCCCGAAGGGCTCGGCGCGCTCACCCTCGCGGCGCGGACGGGGCGGGTCGACGCGCTGGCCTTCCTGTCGCATCGGCCGATGACGGGCGACCTGACCGACGGACGCGGCGACGACATCGCCAACAGCGAGATCGACGCGACCACGGGCCTCGTGAAGCTCGGCTACGAGCCGGCCGACGGCGCGCGGCTGGAGGCGAGCTGGTCGATCCACTCCGACGAGGGCGAGACGCCGCCCAACGCGAACGCCGCGGCGACGCCGACGAACGTGGTGGCGCGGGAGCTGACCCAGCAGACCGGGCGGCTGGCCTTCGACTGGGCGCCGCCGGGATCGGACCTGCTCGATCTGCGGGCGCTCGCCTACGTCAACGAGGTGGAGGTGTCGGAGCGACGCTTCTCGGACGGCCGGCTGGACGACACGACGATCACGACGCTCGGCCTCGACGTCTCCAACGTCAGCCGCGTGGATCTCGGTCGTCCGGTGACCTTCGCCTACGGCGTCGAGGCCTACGAGGACCGTCAGGAGGCCGAGCGCGACGGCGCGCCGCGCGCGCAGTCGCCGGACGCCGATCTCGGCTTCGTCGCGGCCTTCGCGCAGGCGGAGATCGAACTGGCCGACACGGTCGCGGTGATCCCGGGCCTGCGCTGGGACCGCTGGAGCACCTCGCCGGACGATCCGGCCTTCGCCGACCGCGACGAGGACGCGCTGTCGCCGCGCCTCGCGGTGAACTGGCGGCCCGCGCCCGGCGTGCAGCTCTACGGTTCGGTCTCTCGGTCCTTCCGCGCGCCCTCCGCGACGGAACTCTACGTCTCCGGCGTCCACTTCTCGACGCCGGGCTTCGCGCTGGGCCCCGGCGCCCCGACCTTCACCGGGAACAACGTCTTCGTGCCGAACCCGGACCTCGAGCCGGAGACCGCGTTGCAGGGCGAGATCGGCGGTCGCTGGCAGACGGACGGCCTGCTGACGCGAACCGACGCGCTCGACCTGTCCGGGGCGGTCTACCTCGCCGAGGTCGACGACTTCATCGACAGCGTCGTCACCTTCGTCGACCCGGCGACGACACGCTTCGACCCGGTGCGCGGCCTGATCGTGGACGGCGCCACCCGCACGCGCAACATCGACGCGAAGCTCTGGGGCTTCGAGGCGGAGGCGCGCTATCGCCGGCCCGGCTGGCATGCCGGCTTCGGCCTCTCGATCCCTCGCGGCCGGGCCGACGAGGGCGGCGCGCTCGGCTCGATCCCGCAGGACAGGCTGACGCTGAGCGCCGGCGTCCTGCCGCGCGACGACCTCGAACTCGGGCTGCGCGCCACGCTCCGCGCCGGGCAGGAGGACGTGCCGGCGGGCGGCAGCGCGACCGGCGGGTCGGGCGTCCTCGACGCCTTCGCCGCCTGGCGTCCGACCGAGGGGCCGTTCGCCGGCGCGACGGTCGCGGCCGGCATCGACAACCTTCTGGACAAGGCCTACCGCATCCATCCGAACGGGCTCGCGCAACCGGGGCGGTCCTTCAAGCTGCGGCTCGGCTTCGCCTTCTGAAGCGACCCGCCGCCCCCCCCCGCCCCGGACCGGAGCCCGATCCCATGCGCCTCGCCGCCGTTCTCCTCGCCCTGATCCTGTCCGCCGCGCCCGCCGCGGCCGCCGAACGCGTCGCGATCGCCGGCGGGGACCTGACCGAAATCGCCTTCGCCCTCGGCGCCGGGGACCGGGTGGTGGCGGTCGACTCGACCTCCACCACGCCCGAGGCCGCGTCCCTGCTGCCGCAGATGGGCTATCTGCGCCGCCTCTCGCCCGAGGGCGTGCTCTCCTCGGCGCCGGATCTGCTGATCGCCGCGCCGGACGCCGGGCCGCCTTCCGCCCTCGAGCGGATCGCGGCGGCGGGGGTGGAGGTCGCGCTCTCGCCCGAGGCGGACGCGCCCGGCCGGGTGCCGGAGAAGATCGCGTTCATGGGCCGCGTCCTCGGGCGGGAGGCCGCGGCCGAAGCGCTCGCCGCGCGCTACCGCGCCGATCTCGCGGCCGCGCAGGTCGAGGCGGCGCGCCTCGACGGGCGCCCGCGCGCCCTCTTCGTGCTGACGATCGACGCGGGCGCGCCGCTGGTGGCGGGCCGCGGCACCTCCGCCGACGCCATGCTGGCGGCGGCCGGCGCCGAGAACGCGGCCGCGGCGCTGGAGGGCTGGAAGCCGATGTCGCGCGAGGCCCTCATCGGCGCCGCGCCCGAGGCGATCGTGATGATGACCGGCCACGCCGAACGCGTCGGCGGGCTCGACGCGGTGCTGGCCCGTCCGGACGTCGCGCTGACGCCGGCGGGGCGCGACGGGCGGGCGGTGGCGCTCGACGGCTCGCTCCTCCTCGGCTTCGGCCCGCGCACGCCGGAGGCCGTCGTCGCGCTGGCCCGCGCGCTGCGCGGCGACGACGCCCCGCGCGAGGCGAGGGCGGAGCCGTGAGCCTCGCGGCGGAGACGGCGCCGCCCCGGCGGCGGCGGGCTTCGCGGCGGACGATCGCGACCGCGGCGCTCGGCGCGCTCGTCGCGGCGCTCGCCGTGGCGACCCTCTCCCTCGGGCCGGCCGCGATTCCGCTCGGGCGCGTCCTGGCGGCGCTCGCCGGGGCCGGAGGGCCGACGGAGACCGCGATCCTCGTCGAGATCCGCCTGCCGCGCCTCGCGCTCGGCGTCGCGGCGGGCCTCGCGCTCGCGCTCTCGGGCGCCGCGCTGCAGGGGCTGCTTCGCAATCCGCTGGCGGATCCGGGACTCGTCGGCGTGACCGCGGGAGCCTCGCTCGGCGCCGTCTCGGTGATCGTGCTCGGCGCGGCGGTCGCGAGCGGGCTGCCGGCGGCGCTGCGGCCCTGGCTGCTGCCCGGGGCGGCGTTTCTCGGCGCCGGCGCCGCGCTCGCCTTCGTCTTCGCCCTCGCGCGCCGCGCGGGGGAGACCTCGGTCGCCACGCTGATCCTCGGCGGCGTCGCCGTGAACGCCATCGCCGGCGCCGCTCTCGGCGCGCTCGCCTACGTCTCGGACGACGACGAGCTGCGCGAGCTCACCTTCTGGACGATGGGCGGCCTCGGGGCCGCGGGTCGGCCGCTCGCGCTCGCCGCGCTGATCCCGGCGCTGATCCTGACGCCGCTGCTGCTGGCGCAGGCGCGCACGCTCGACCTGATGGCGCTGGGCGAGCGCGCGGCCTTCCACGCCGGCGTCGACGTGGAGCGCGCCAAGCGCCGCATCGGCCTCGCCGCGGCGCTCGGCGTCGGCGCCGTCACCGCCGCGGCCGGGCCGATCGGCTTCGTCGGCCTCGTCGCGCCGCATCTCGCGCGGCTGCTGGTCGGGCCGGACCACCGCGCCGTCCTGCCCTGCGCCGCGCTGCTCGGCGTCGCGCTGGTGCTGTCGGCGGATCTCGCCGTGCGCCTCGCCGTGCCGCCGGCCGAGCCGCCGATCGGCCTCGCGATGGGGTTGGTGGGCGGTCCGTTCTTCCTCTGGATCCTGCTGCGGACCCTGCACGGAGGCGGCGATGCTCGCGGGCTCTGACCTGCATCTCCGGCTCGGCGGACGGGCGGCGCTGCGCGGCGCGACGCTCGCCCTGCGGTCGGGCGAGGTGACGGCGTTGCTCGGCCCGAACGGCGCGGGCAAGAGCACCTGTCTCGCCTGCCTCTCCGGCGCCCTCCGCCCCGACGCCGGACGGGTGTCGATGGACGGCGTCGATCCCGGCGGCCTGTCGCCCGCGGCCCTCGCCGAAGCCCGCGCGGTGCTGGAGCAGTCCCCGGCCGAGGGCCTCCCCTTCACGGTCGCCGCGCTCGCGACGCTCGCGATCCCGCGCCGGATCGCGCCCGCCGAGGCGGAGGGCATCCGGCGCCGCGCCCTCGCCGCCGCCGGACTCGCGGGGTTCGCGGAGCGTCCGGTCCGCGCGCTCTCCGGCGGCGAGCGGCGGCGCGCCCATCTCGCCCGCGCGCTCGCTCAGCTCCTCGCCGGCCGGGCGCTCGGCGCCGGGCGCTGGCTGCTGCTGGACGAGCCGACGGCGGGCCTCGATCTCGCGCATCAGGCTGCGATCCTGCGCGCCGCCCGCGCCGCCGCGGCGGAGGGGGCGGGCGTCCTCGCCGTCCTGCACGACCTCGCCCTCGCGGCCGCCTTCGCCGACCGCGTCGCGATCATGGCCGAGGGCCGGGTCGTCGCCGAGGGTCCGCCGGCCGGGGTGCTGACGCCCGACCGTCTCGCCGAGGTCTACGGCCTGCCGGTCGAGGTCCGCCGCCGGGCCGACGGCGCCCTCGCCGTCGCCCCGCTCTACCATCTCGCAGAGGAGCCGAAGCCATGTACGTCGCCATGAACCGCTTCAAGGTCGCCAAGGGATCGGAGGACGCCTTCGAGGAGGTCTGGCGCTCGCGCGACCGCCACCTGAAGGACATGGAGGGCTTCCGGTCCTTCCGGCTGCTGCGCGGACCGGAGCGGGAGGACCACACCCTCTACGCCTCGCACACCCTCTGGGCGAGCCGGGCGGCTTTCGAGGCCTGGACCCGGTCGCCGCAGTTCCGCGCCGCGCACAAGGGCACCGGGGCCAACAAGCCGCTCTATCTCGGCCACCCCGAATTCGAGGGATTCGAGACCGTGCTGGAAGAGGCGTGATGCCTGCGCGCCCAACCGATGACCTTCCGGATCCACGGCCGGAGGCGAAGAGACCGGATCCGGCCTGGATCCTCGGCGAAGACGTGCCAGGCGGGGCGGCAGGCGTCGAAGTCGGGGGAAGCGGCGCAGGCCGAGGACGCGCTCGCGACGCCACAGCCAGACGCGCTCCATCGATGGGGTGGACGGCTCCCGCATGATCGAGGGCATCCGCGCGGACGGCGCGACCGGCCTGCACGGGATCGCGGCGGCGCCGAAGGCGCGCGGCATCCGGACCCGGCGCGGCCCGGCCAGATGCATCGCGCGAAATGCCGCGGTTCTTTCGGCAGCAGATCTTGTCGCACAGCCGCGACGCCTATCCACCAGGCTCTTCCCTCGCGCCGGCGCCGGCGCCGTGGAACGCAATGCAGACCCTTGCGTTTCAGGAGAGACTCGGGGTCGCGAGGCCCGAGGTTCTTGCCGCAGTGTCGTGATCCGGGCCAGCAGCGCACGCCTGGTCGAAAACACCGAAAGCGAACCATGTCCGACCCGATCTTCTTCGACACCTGGTTCGGGCTGCTGCGCGTCGTCCTGGTGGGAATCGCCGCCTATTCGGCCCTTGTCCTGATGCTGCGAATCTCGGGCAAGCGCACCCTGAGCAAGATGAACGCCTTCGACCTCGTCGTGACGGTCGCGCTCGGATCGACGCTCGCCACCGTGCTGCTGAACCCGAGCGTGCCGCTCTTCGAGGGCCTGATGGCGTTCGCGCTGCTGATCTGCCTGCAGTTCGCCATCACCTGGGCATCGGTCCGGTCCGATCGGATCCGGGGTCTTGTCAAGGCCGAGCCGACGCTGCTCGTGCACGAGGGTCGCCATCTCGCTGCGCCCATGCGCCGGCAGCGTGTGACACGCGAGGAGATCGCCGCCGCCGTCCGCGCCGGCGGCGCGTCCGACATCTCGGATGTGCGATCGGTGGTCCTCGAGACGGACGGGTCGATGACCGTGGTCCGGCGCAGCAGGACCGAGGGCGCCCCATGAAGCCTGCGCAGGCCTCGAGCGCCTTCGCCTTGCACCACGCGGGTCGACCCAAGGTCCGGATGGCGTCGCGCGCGCGGGACGTCATCAACCTCCCGCGCTGCCTGCCGACATCCGCGCAGCATGCGCCGCATCGACCGGCTCTCCCGCGACGCGGCGTTCCTTTCGATCCTCCACGACGGCGGCGTGCGCTTCGTCGCCGCCGACCTGCCCCGGGGCGAACGATCTCACCGTCGGGGTCACGGCGCTCGTCGCCGAGCAGGAGCGGCGGGCGCTCTCCCGACGGCGGCGCGGCGCTCCGGCGTACCGTCTCCGAGAACGCCGACGCCTTCGGGCGCGACCTCGCGCCCGTCGTCCACGTGCCCGAGCACCTTCACGACGAGCTGACCGAGGACTGCCGCGACATGATCCACGTCGAGACCGCGGGCCGAGATCGCGAACCACCGCAGGGCGTTCCTCCGCGAACGGCTCCAGGCGCCCGGAACCAGCAGCGCGAGCGACCGCCTGAAAGAGGAATTCCGACGGCTCATCAAGACCCGGACCGTCCTGCCTGGCGCCGAGACCGTGCCCATGTTGCTCTGGACTGTCCTCGCCTGAAGCCGGATCATCATGCGCAAAGTCGATGAATGGGAGACCCTCGCCCAGCCGATCGAGCCCGTCGCCCTTGATCACGCCGCCTGATCAGGCCGAAATCGCCAAGCCCGGAGATCGCGGCACGATGATTTCCACCGATTCCCGCTGCTACGATCGCGTTTCTCGGAGGGCTGGGCGTGGAGATCTACGCGTCGGAGCATCGGCGCCGGCCGGACGAGATTAAGGCGCAGGCCGTCGCCGAGACGCCTCGTCCCGGCCCGACGGTCACGGACGTGGCCGGGCGGTTCGGGGTCCGCCGCATCAGCTCTCGACCTGGCGGCGCTTGGCGAAGGACGGCGCGCTGATGCTGCCCGGCGGCAGGTGGCGAGGTGCACGAGACGGTCTTCGGGCCGCTCGCGGTTCGCGACGCGGAGCCCGTGGCGCCCGACGCCGACGACCGGTGGGCGGGGAGGAGAGATCGGGAGCGCCGTCGGCGATGTCATGCTCGACCTCGACGCCTGCACGCCGGCGGGGCGCGTCGCCGAGAGGGTGCGCGCCCTCGGAGCGGCGTCCGGATGCTGCCGTCGCACAAGCTGCGGATGCTGGGGCGCGACGCAGCCGGTGGATTTCAGGCAAGATCACGACGGGTTGGCGGCCCTGGTCCGGTCGGCGCCGAAGATGGACCCGTTCACCGGCACGGTGATCGTGTTCCGGGCCGGGCGGGCCGACAGGCTGAAGAGCCTGTTCCGGGACGGCAGCGGGCTCGTGACGGCCTGTGAACGGCCGGGGAAGACCATCTTCGCCCCGCCGAGGGCGCCGGACGGCGCGATGACGTCGAACCGGATGCGGCTCGAGGCCCTGGTCGCGTGTCCGGACCGGCGCAAGGTCCGGGCGCTGGCAGCCCGTCGGCCGGCTGCGGCGGAACGAACCGAGGGCTCGAAGGGGCGGGCGTTCCCGATCGGCTCAAGGTGTGTCGCGGCGCCGTGCTCTTCGCCGCCCGGATCGACCTGTCGGCGATTCCCCCACCCCAGCACGACGCCACCGCAGCATCGTGGCGCGAGAACACGGACCTCGAGGGCGAGACGCCCCGGGTGAAGAAGGTCGTCAAGCGCCTCGATCACCTCGTCGCCGCGCTGAACCATGCGGTGCGCGGCAAGAAGTCAGAGAAGCTCGGCGTGGACGAGCGGCAGCCGCCTTCGAGGGTCTCCAGGCGGCCGTCGCTTCGGTCAAGGAGCGGAACGACGGCGGAACGTCACCTGAAGGCGCGTCGCGGCGCAGACGTCGCCCGTCCGGGTTCAACCGCGGCGACCCTCGCGGAGCAGCTGCCAGCCACGCTCGGCAGAGACCGCCATGAGCGTGCCGGGAGGTCGAGCTCGGCTGGCGCGCCGGCCGCCGCGACCGGCAGGTCGTCGGCCCGGACGGCGCGCGCGCCGCGGGCGCGGCCCGTGCTCGGCCCGTGCGCGAGGACGGCGGGACAGGCGCCGGGCGCCCGCGCCGGTGCCGCCGGGCTCGACACC
>JAWLFJ010000173.1:0-6598 GCA_041685625.1 Paracoccaceae bacterium
GGCCGGAAGCCGGAGCCATCCATCTCGTCAACGGCGCGTCAATGACGACCGCTCGGCAAGCGCCATCCGGAGCGTCGCGACGGCATCGGAGGAGGTATCGACCGGCAGGCCCGACGACGCGTGCGCCGTCTCGTGAACGTCCGAAAGGCGGCGCAGTTCGGCCGCACGGTCAGCGGCGGCGGCTCCGGCGTTCCCAGAGAACACCGTCGACATGCCCTCGACCGCCTGCCGCTTCCTCATGTCGATCAGCGTCTGATGCCCCCAACGAGCTGCGCGACCGGCTCGGTCACCGTCAGGTCGCGCAGCAGCGCCTCGAGCGCCACCTTCGCTCCGACCTCGGCGCAGCGGCGCCGCCTCTTCCGCGTCATTCGGTCCGTCCTCGATCATCGACGAACCAGGCTTGGCCGCCTGCCCGGATTTCGGGAACCACCTCCGAAAGAGGGGGTCACGGCGTCGGGCGACCTCTCGTAGACCCGACGCCGGCGACGGCGACGAACCGTCGCCGTCTACGGATTCAGCGGCCGGGCTTCCCGCCTCACCAGAGCGCCGAAGTCAGGCGTCAACTTCGCCGCTCGTCGTTCTTGATGCGCCTTGGCCGTTCCGTCCGCCGAAACTCGGCGAGGCGGACCGGCTCATGCCCCTCAGTGTCGTCGCTTCGTCGGGTCCCCACCGTGACGGGACGCTCTCGGTCCAGCCTCGCCTGCACCGCGCCGGCCTCGCGAAGGAAGATCCGGCGACGACGTGCGCTCCAGCGGACGTGCCTCGCCGCCGGATCGAACCCCTCGGGCCGTTCGCGCGGTGTCCAGTCGACGCCGGCCGAGCCGCGCGAATGGGTGGAACTGCCGAGGATCGGGAGGACCGCGGCGGCGCGCTCCGCCTCCGCGTCGACCTCGAGCCCCAGCGCGGTCCAGAGACGGACGGCCATGGCCGACGGCGCGGAGGCGGCGTCCTCGTAGCGCAGGACCAGGGCCTCGGGCACGTTCCGCGCGAAATCGAGCGCGGCCTCCGTGGCGAGCGCCCAGTCTCGGCAGTGGTCGGCGAAGCTCCGCCCGAGCCAACGCGAGAGACCCCGCGCCGGCCAGGTCGCCACCGCACTGTCGATCGTGCGCATGCCGTCGCGAAGCACGATGACCGGCGTCGCGTCGGGCAGCACCGCACGCAGCAGATCCAGTCGCCGGGTGTGCGGATCCTTGAGGAGCACGATCTCGGCGCCCGGCGCCTCGGCCGCGGCGCGCTGCAGCAGGCCGGCGAGCGCCAGCGCCAGCCAGTCCGCAGGGCCGAGGGCCGCGTTCGAGGGGTGGCGCGACGCGAGCGCCTGCGCGAATCCGTTCAGGCGATGCGCCTCGGGCAGCACGGGCAGTTCCCGAAGGCCCAACGGCGCAGCGGCCACGAGCGGATGCGCCGCGATGAGCGCCTCTACGAAGTTGGTGCCGCTGCGCGGCGTGGGCCCCACGAGGACCGCACACTGCGTCGGCGGCCGCGATGACGCCCCGCGCCGCGCCGCGGCGGCTCCCCTGGCTACCTGTGCGAGACCGCGGGCGTCGAGCGAAGCGCGATACCAGCGCGGGTCCGCGGTCGGCAGCCGGAGGAACCGCGCCAGGACGAAGCCGGGCGACGCCCAGCGCGAATCCGAGGACGGCCCGGTCATGCAGCATGCCTCGCGGTCGCGAAGGCGTTCTCGTCCGGACGTTCCCAGTCATAGAGCGCGATCATGCGATCGAGGTGTCTCTGCAAGGTGAAGCGGGCCTCGAACGCGTGCCGCGCGGCGAGGCCGAGCGCCCGACGGCGCGCGGGATCCGCGGCGTGGCGGAGGACGGCCTCCGTCAGGGCCGTTGCGTCCTCGGGCGGAACGTACTCGACGCCGTCGCCGTCCGGCATCCACTCCGCGATGGCCCCGACGGGACTGGCGAGCGAGGGCAGCCCGGATCGCAGCGCCTCCAGCAACGCCATGGGCAGACCCTCATGCGTCGACGGATGAAGCAGCATGTCGGCCCAGCCCATCAGACCCTCGGTCGCGCCTTCCGATGCGCGCCCGGGCGCGGCGATGCGCAGAGCGCCCGGTTCACGCGCTTCGAGCCGGTGCAGGACGGCTTGGCGGTCCGGCCCGTCGCCCACGAGCAGCGCCTCGAACGGGACGCCCCGGCGCGTCAGGTCCTCCAACGTCTCGAGAACCGTGAAGACGCCCTTTCGGCGCGAGATCTCGCCGAGGAAAAGGAGCTTTAGGGGAGCCCCGACGACGAGCGGGCGCTCCGGGGCGGGGCGATCCGGCAGGGCGTTCGGCAGCACCTCGATCCGCTCGGGCGCCGCGCCGGCGGCGACGAGCGCGTCCCGCCACGCCTCGCCGAGGACGAGGTGTCTGTGCGCCATCCGCGCCACGAGACGGAGCGCCAGACGCTCCATCCTCCCGCCGTGGCGCGCCCGTTCCGGCAACCGCGCTCCGTGATGATGAACGATGACGTTGAGCCCGAGGCTCGAGGCGAGCCCTGCGAGAGCGCCCTTGCGCCAGAGACTCATCCGCTCGGACGCCATGAGGTGAATCGTCGCGACACGACCCACGGCCGCCAGGCCGATCAGGCGCAAGCCGACGAAAAGGCAGACCAGCGGGGACGACCACGCCCATCGTCCGCGGCTGTCCAGGACGACGACCGGACGCTCGGGATGGCGCGCCGCGAGTCCTTCGGCCAACGTCCGGACGTAGCGGCGTATGCCCCCCGGCGCATCCGCCGCGACGAGACAGACCCCTTTCATGCTGCGCCTCCCTTTGCGCGTCTTTCACCGAGGGAAGCGTTCCGCGACTTGGGTTAACCAGCTCCTAAGACGGCAGGATCGGTTGCGTCAGGGCCGGTGCCAGCGCGCCGTGCGGGCCGCATCGCAGGGATCGCGGGCGAACCCGATCCGCACCCTCGCGAACGATCGGAAGACGGCGTGGACGGGGGAACCTGCTCAGGTTCCGCGGAGGCGGTGAAAGCTCGCGAGACAGGCGTTGAAGATCTTGATGACCGCCGCGACCTTCGCGTCTCTCGACCGTCGATCGGAGATCGACCGGCCCCGCCCATCTCGCTGGCGGCGAGGGCACGGGATCGGACGACCGTCGCCTCCCGCGACGGCATGGCGAAAACGCGGCTGGAGGGCTGCCCGTCCGAGCGGAGCCGCGCACGGCTTCCCGTCGCGCGTCCGCCAAGGCGCCCTAGGGGCTCTGGGGAATCGACCCGCCCGCGACGGAGTTCACGCCCATCCCATCCGATTTCGCCGCTCATGACGACGGCTCTCTCTTCGCGCACGACTTCGCCGCAGCCGGCCGCCCCGACCGTAAGTCGAACGAATCTTGTTCTGCAGGGCTTCGAGCGGGGACACGGCGGCCTCCCGCTCCATTCGATCGATCGTTAGCGAAGACCACGACTGCGGTCACGAACGGTTAACCCGGACCCGGCATCAACGCGACATGACGGATTCGCGAAGCTCGCCCCAAGATCATCGGCCGCTGTTCTCGGTCGTACTGCCTTGCCGCGGGAGAGCGGCGTCGCTGACGCGGGCGCTGGAGGCGGTCGTGGCTCAGACCGAGAGCGATTGGGAGGCCATCGTGGTCGACGACGCCTCTACCGAGCCGCTCGATGCTGTCGTGGCCAGTCTGCAGGATCAGCGGCTCCGCTGCATGCGGCTGGAGCGAAATCTCGGCCCGGCCGGCGCGCGCGAAGCGGCGCTAGACGCGGCACGGGGGCGTTACGCGGCATTTCTCGACTCGGATGACGTTTGGGCGCCCGGAACGCTCGCCTGGCATCGAAGGCGTCTGGAGAATTCCGGGCGACGCGTTTCCGTCGCGGGCGCCGTCGTGGGCCGGCCCTCGCTGCGGCGGATCAGACCCGGTCGAGCGAGCAGACCTGGCGAACGGATCGCGACGTTTCTCTTCGTGGAGAACCAGTACGCTCAGATCAGCGGTGTCGCCGCACCCCTCGAATTCGCCCGATCGGTGGGTTTCGGAGGCCTCCGGCAATATGAAGACTGGTACTTCCTCATTCGAGCCCAGGCGCTCGGCGCGGAGGTCGAGGTCTCGGACACGCCTCTGGTTCTGCGAGGGGACGACGACTCAGGCGACCGCATGGGCGCCAAGGACGATTCGGACCGCGCCGAGGCGTTCCTCGCCGCCGTGGCGGAGATGCTACGGCAGGAGGAGAGAGACGGCTTCGCGATCCGCTGCCTCGGACCCGCGCTTCTGGTCGACCGCCGTCGCGACGCGAGGTCGATGATCTTGCGGACAGCATGGCGGCACAGGACCTTGCGCGGCGCGGCGACAAAACTGTTGTTGCAGGATGCGGTCGGGCCGACGCGCTACGCTCGACTCCGGTCGGCCGTCGAGCGGCTGCGCGTCGGATGCCGGCGAGACGTCGCCGAGATCGGTGTCAGATGACTCGGAGACACGCGACGATCCGCACGGAGACGACCCGGCGAAACGGTAGGGCGAGGGTCCAAGCGGCCCCACGCCCCGACACCGCCGCGCAGGCGATGCATCGGCCGCTCCGGCGCCGCGCTTCAGCCGGCGACGGCCAGGACCTGCTGCGTCACCGACCGTGCGCCGTCGGATGGCCGCTGACCCGTAAGCGTGAGGGTGTACGTCTCGCCGGAGACCAGCCCGGACACGGTCTCGGCGATATCCACGTTCGCCGAGCAGGTCAGGGACCCCGAGCGCACCGGCGCGAACGCGTCGGCTTCGACGTCCTCCGCGCGGAGCAGACCCTTCACCCCTTCGTGGAGCACCCACTGCAGCGTCCCTCCGAAGGTCGGCCGGACGGCCCACCGAACCTCGCCCGCAGCGCCGGGGGATGCCGAGAGGTCCGGCCCGAAACGCGCGTGCGCCCAGCGTCGGACGAACGCACGTTCGCCGAGAACGCCGTCGACGCTTTCGAGAACGATGTGGACGTCTTGGGTGGCGTTCGCGATGAAACTGCCCGACGGCGTGAACCACTCGGTGTCGGCATCGGCGGACACGGTCTGCGAGAAGCCTCCAGACGTCGCGCTGCCCGCACGGATTTCATCCTTCGTCGGGGCCGGCGAGCCTTCGGCACGCACCACTGCGTGAAGCGTGCCGTCCATGGCCGAGGTGGCGGCCATCCGCATTCGGTCACCGAGATCGTCGGTCAGCAGCGGTTGGACATGGAACCACGGCTTCAGACCGGTGAAGGGATTGGCCGTGACAAGTCCGTCGGGCGAGCGCCCGTGCACCTCGCGGAAATGCGCGAACGCCGCCGCGCCGATCCGATCCTGCGCTTGGGCGTCATAGTGGACGCCGTCACCGACATCGGTCCAGTCGGGCCGTCTTGGCAGGACCGTTGCCGAAGGTGTCGACGACGCCAAGGCGGCGAGCTGCTGGTTGGCGACGGTCTTGCGGGCATCGACGGCGTCGTGGATCTCGACCAAGAGCACGGGCGCGTCGGCGCCGAGCGCAGCTCGAAGTTGTCGGATCCACTCCGCGAAACGCACGGCCAGGGTATCGGCCATGGTCCCGCCGCCACCGGGCCGTTGATCGGTCGAATCGCGCTCGCCGATCAGGAAGATCATGCCTTGGATCAGAACCGGTCCGATGGCGGCGAGCGACGTGAGCGTCTCCCCCGCTCCGGTTCGACGCAAGGCGTCGAGGATCAGCCCGTGACCCTGTCCGCCCCAGCGAAAATGATCGACCGAACGTCCTCCCTCGGTCTGCTTGAAGATACGCAGGCGCGGCTTGGCGTCGTCGCGCCAGTCCGAAGGCGCATCGCCGGACAGAACGTGGCGTATCAGCCCGACCTCGGGACCGAAGCTGGGTTCGCCGACGGGGATTCCATGAGCGCCGGACGTCCAGACCTTCGAAGCGGTCCGCGGGGTCGCATCGGTCGCGAGGCCCTGCGTCGCGCTGAAACGTCCCGAGTCCGATCCGCCGCCGCGCGTGGAGAAACGGATCCAAGGGTGGACCGCCGCCTCCTGGACCGAAAGGGCGGGGACCGCCGACGCCGCATCCTCGCGCCGCGGATCCTGGGATCGGGGAGCGTAGCCGTCCGCATTGCTCTGACCGAATATGAACCAGAGCGCCACGGCGCCTTCCGGCCAGCCACCGGCGGCGGTCCGCCGCTCGGCGACCGCCGTCAGGTCGAATCCGATCTCCGGCATCAGCGCACCACGAGCGCATGTAGGCCGGAGGCGGTGGTGCCGGTCAGGCGCACCCGCCGCACGGCGACAGGCAAAAGCGCGCGATCGGCGACCGTCACCCTGCGCGGCACGTCGCCGGAAACCGTGTCGATGACCACGACGCCGCCGCTCTCGACGTATAGTGCGAGGGCCATGGCGGGCAGATCGGAGAAGTAGTCGGGCGTGATCGGAAAGAGGTCGGTCGCCGGCCCCGAAAGGGGCGCGGCGCGACCACCATAAGGATTGGTCATGGGGGAACTCCTGCGCATCGGTCGCTCGACCGTCGGCGTCTTTCGCCGCTGCGTACGAGCGCGGGACGGCTTCTACGCCGACCCGATTGCGCCTCATACCAGCGCCCTGTGACGCTGACTCACGTTGGGGATTCACAGAGCGGCTGCGGCATGATTCATGATGGGGAGCAGAAGGATGCTCGCCATGGCCG
>JAWLFJ010000174.1:0-6577 GCA_041685625.1 Paracoccaceae bacterium
GCGGCCATGGCGAGCATCCTTCTGCTCCCCATCATGAATCATGCCGCAGCCGCTCTGTGAATCCCCAACGTGAGTCAGCGTCACAGGGCGCTGGTATTAATCTCGTCCGGCCAGCTCCGCCGCCCGGTCGGACCCGCCAGAACCTCCAGCCGCTCGACTCGCCGGCCTTCTTCGGCCAGAAAAATTTGCGCGCTTTCCTGCAAAGCTCTCCTCCCGTCCACCGCCAAATCCGCGACGAAGGGAACAGCAGGCGATCCTGTCAGCCAGTCAGGGGGTGTAGGCGCCGCTTACGGAGGTCAAGTCCGAGAACTGCTGGAAATTCCGGTGGCGGGGCGGGCCTGCCGAAGGGCGGGAGAGGTGGTGTCTGCGGTCTCGTATTCGGCGTCGAGCTCCTGCCGGACGGCCTCGATCCGACGGCGCTCGAACTCGGTGAAGCGGATCGAGCGCCAGCGCTCGGCGGCGGGGGTCATGGCGCCGAGCCGAAGGAGAATCTCCATGACAGCAGCGATCGCACTGCGGGCGGACCACGGGGCGGACGATCTGAGGACGCTGGCGAAGGCGAGCCGGGACGCGAGGCGGACGCGGCGCCTTCTGGCGCTGGCCGCGATCTACGTGGGGAGCAGCCGGAGCGACGCGGCGGGGCTCCCCGCGCAGCCCAGCCCGCAGCTGCGCTCCACCAAACCCTTCAGCGCCTGAACGGAAAGATCAAGCGGCGCACCGACGTCGTGGGGATCTTCCCCGACGTGGCCGCCATACGCCGCCTCGTCGGGGCGATCCTGATGGCGCAGACCGAGGAATGGGCCACCCAGCGGCCCCGCTGCATGACGCGGAAACCTCGTCCCTCAGCGATGATCCCCTCTTCAACGTCCCTGCTGCGCCGAACGGCTGACCGTTTCGTCGCCGCCTAGGCCCTCAGGTCGGACGCCAGCTGCACCGCGGCATGGGACACGACCGCGACAAACGCCGCCGCGCCCGCTTCGAGCGCGTCACGCACCTTCGAAAGTCAAGCGGCACGCCCGAGCGCTCCGTTCGCTGCTGCGGGCGCGAAAAGGAGCGCATGCTCCGCGACGGGCCACGGCTACGATGGCCGGACGGCGGCTCCGTCCGGACAGGCTCCATCGGAGGATCGGGCCGGCGCTCGACCCCTCGATCAGCCTGCGCCCCGCCCTCCCGAGCGGAGGGGTCGTCTGTGACCCGGCGGCGCGAATACCGCGGTCCGTTCCTCGCCCGGCGGGCCGGCCTCGACGGATGCGTCTCTCTGGGCGTCGTACAGCTCGCTCCGCAGCTTCGGGATGTGCTCTCCGATCAACTCCTCGAGCACTTCGCGATCCCGCCATCTCATCTTCTCGAAGGACTCCAAACCGCGCTTCTCGGCGACCTCGCGGGCTCGCGGATGAACCTCCTGCCACAGCGCGCGCAGATCGTCCGCCCGGTCGCGCACCAGCAGTTCACGGTCATGGAGCTTTTCGAAGATCTCCTCGAACCGCTCGAGGATGCGCGTCTTCGCGCGTGGCAGCGTGATCAGTTCGACGGCCGCGACCGCGGCGGCCGCAAGGACGGCCAGCACGGGCAGCGCGACGATCAGGCCCGTCGCCACGGCGCCGCCGGCCAGCGCGGCGAAAAGTAGAAACAGGAGCGCCCGCCAGCGCGCCCGCAGATTTCTGTAACGACGGGCGGCCTCGTCGATCACGAAGGCGTGGAGGCGCAGTCGCTCCGCATAGACCTGCATCTGCGTGATCTGGTTGTCCATGCGCTTGGTCGGGGCCCGGCGCAGCTGGTCGATCAGGTCCTCCCGCGCCTTCTCGAAGTCGTGCATCGGCAGCCCCGATCCGGGCCGTCCCTCGCCCGGCACGAAGGTGTTGTAGATCATGGGCAGGTCCTTGCGCGGAATGACCTTGCCCAAGTTCCAGCACAGCGCCCCGTAGGCGCGGGCGAAGTCGTGCAGGTTCTGGAACCGATCCATCTTGTTGAGCACGATCAGCAGCTTGTGGTCGATCCCGCAGAGCGACTCCTTGAAAACCTGCAGCGTCTCGCCTGTCGTGCCGGGCTTGTCGGGATCGAAGAAGATCATCACCAGGTCCGCCCGCTCGGCGAACCAGCGGACGACCCCGGGAAAGTCGAAGCCCCGGCCGTTCTCCTCCTTCGCCTCGTCGATCATGCCGGGGCTGTCGATGAGCGTCACCGTGCGAAGCAGTTCGGCAGACCGCAGCTTCAGGCGGACATGGGAGACGAGCTGGTCCCCGAAGTGCCGCAAGCCCTCGTAAGGCAGGTCCGGGTTGCTGACGACCGAGGGGCCGTCGCGATCGGTTTCGACAGGCCCGTGCGTGATGATCGTGAAGCTGTCGTCGGTCGGCGCCACGCCGGTCTTCTGCACCTCGGCGCCGAGCAGATGGTTCACGAAGGTGGATTTGCCGGACGAGTGATTGCCGAGCAACAGCACCTGCGGGGGACGGCGGACCTCACCCACCGTCGGGGGCCGCCGGAACATGAACTGCTCAGCCAGGGGGTCGAGAGGGTCGCTGTAATACTCGCGTATCTTTTCGGCGAACTGTTCCATGACGTGCTGCAAGGGTCACCCCCTCCCGTTGCCGTGAAGCCGTATCGGCGATGCTCATGTGATGCCGACAGCGGATCGATGAAGCCAGAGGAAAACGCGAGCGCGATCGCATCGGTCCCTCTGAAACAGTGACATTTCGATCGAATGGATGCGGCTGCGCGCGAGTTCCCGGCTTTGCGCCGCCGACGGCCGATCGTCGCAAGGCTATGCGCGCACTGCGGACCGTCGAGGCCTATCTCCAGTCCTCGACACGTCTCGCCGCCTCTGCCTGCGACTGACGTAACGGTGGCGGGCCGGGAATCCAATCCGTCGCGATCGAGCTCCGATGGCTACTTCAGGAAAACGTGACCGCGCCCCACCGACCCCTGAGGAGCGGCTGCGCGGAAATATGTCGCATGGTGGGCGAAGTCCGATGGCTGGAGATCAGCACGGCGGAATCGTCCGCGAAGCCGCTGATCGCCGCGAAGGCAGACCTCGGCATCGCAGCGACGCCGACGGGCGCAACGGAATCGGCGCACGACGCTCTCAAGCGCCGTCACGCCTTGGACCGGCCCTGATCCGGCCCCCTTGTTTCTTTTTTCCCGAGCCGCCGGATCAGGGGCCGAAGCCGCAGCGCACCTGATCGTGCATCGGAAAAGCGGACGGGGCCGGGCCGCCATGCGTTCCAGATCGGCCGCCAGTCGCGGAATTCCGGCGGCATGACCTAGGGGAAGCCCTCGATGGATGCGAAGACATCGTGGCGCTGGAGGCGTAGGCGCGATGGTCGATGCGCTCGAGAGCGAGCGTCTGAAAAGAAGCTCTCCGTCGGCGCATCGTCGAGGCGGTCGGCCTTGCGGCTCGAGGCGGGCATCACGCCTGCTGCGGCACGGGACTTTCCCTGATGCCACCGGGCGAAAGCCCTGAACCTGCCTGGAGTGCCCCCCATTTCACCGGACGGTCCGGCTGGGGTTGAGCGCGGCGCGGAACTCGGCGGGCGAGCGCATGCACAGCGCGGAATGCGGATGGATCGTGTCGTAGTCGGCGATCCATCCGTCGACGAGTCCGATCACGGTTCGCGGTAACCGGTCGGTCGGTACCCGGCCTCAGGCGGCCGCCGGCGCGGCGTTGCGGCTGGCGCTCCACGTCCAAGGGAGAAGCTCGTCGAGGTGCCTTGGATCGTGGTTGCGGATGCGGCCGAGGATGGCGGTGAGGTACGCTTCCGGGTTGAGGCCCGAGAGCTTCGCGGTCTCGATCACGGTCATGGCGTCGGCGACGCCCGCGGCTCGGATCGCGGAGATCGCAGCGGCGCTCGGGGCATGCCGATGATCACGCCCGGGCAGCGGATGCCGATCGTCATCGCGACGAAGCCGGTCGACTTCCGGCGCGGGCACGACGGGCTGGCGGCGACGGTGCAGAACGAGCTCGGGCTCGACCCGCACTCCGGACTGACGGTGATCTTCCGCTCGAAGCGCGGCGATAGAGTGAAGATTCCGGTCTGGGACGGGACCGGGCTGGTGCTGGTCTACAAGCGGCTGGACGAGGGGCGCTTCGCCTGGCCCGCGGTGAAGGACGGGGTAATGCGGCTGTCGCGGGCGCAGTTCGAGGCGCTGTTCGAGGGGCTCGACTGGCGGCGGGTGACGCCGCGCCGTGTGCGGCCGCCGGAGACGGCGGCGTAGCGCCAAGCGGCTGACTCTGAGGCCTTTTCGGTTGTCGGGGCGCCGGGCTCTGGTAGACTTCGGCCATGCCTGCCGCTCACGACGCGCCCGACCTTTCCGCCCTGCCGCCGGAGGTGCGCGCGGCGTTCGAGGCGCAGGCCGTGGCGCTCGAGGCGGAGCGCGCGGCCCGCCTCCATCTCGAGGCGGAGATGGCCGATCAGAAGGCCTATGCCGGGCGGCTGGAAGCTCTGCTGCGCGAGATGCGTCGGGCCCGGTTCGGACCGCGCTCGGAGAAGCTCCACCCAGACCAGCTCGCCTTCGCGCTGGAGGAGAGCGAGACCGCCATCGCCGAGGCGACGACCGGCCATGAGAACCGCCCCGCGGCGAAAGCCGCCGACAAGGCGGCGAAGGCGGACGCCCCCGAGCGGCCGAAGCCGCATCGCGCGCTGCCGGCCGACCTGCCGCGCATCGAGCGGGTGATCGAGCCCGAGGACCGGCGCTGTCCCTGCGGCTGCGGCGAGATGGTGAAGATCGGCGAGGACCGCGCCCACCGGCTCGACATCATGCCGGCGCCGCTCCGCGTGCTCGTGACGATCCGGCCGCGCCACGCCTGCCCGAAGAGCCGGGTCGGGGTCGTCCAGGCCCCTGCGCCGGCGCATCCGATCGAGGGCGGGCTGCCGACCGAGGCGCTGATCGCCCATGTCGTCGTCTCGAAGTTCTCCGAGCACATGCCGTTATATCGGCAGAGCCGGCTGTTCGCCCGCCACGGCGTGACGGTGGACCGCTCGACGCTGGCGGACTGGGTGGGCGTCGCCGCCTGGCATCTGCGCCCGATCGTGGACCGGATGACCGCGCTGCTGAAGCGCTCGGGCAAGCTCTACATGGACGAGACCACGATCCCGGTGCTCGACCCCGGGCGCGGGAAGGCGAAGACGGGCTATCTCTGGGCGATGGCGCGCGACGACCGGCCATGGGGCGGCGCCGATCCGCCCGGCGTCGTGTTCTCCTACATCCCCAGCCGCGCCGGGGCGAACGCCGAGCGGCTGCTCCAAGGCTTCGACGGCGTCCTGCAGGTGGACGGCTACGCCGGTTGCAAGCGCCTCGCCAGGGACGGGCGCGAGGGCGGCCGCCCGCTCGTGCTCGCGCAGTGCTGGGCGCATGCGCGCCGCAAGCTGATCGACGCCACGCCGAAGGCCGGCTCGCCGGTGGCCGAGGAGGCGCTCCGGCGTATCGCCGCGCTCTACGCCGTCGAGGCCGAGATCCGCGGTCGCGGGCCCGAGGAGCGCCGCGCCGTCCGCCAGGCGCGCTCGAAGCCGCTGGTCGAGGCGCTCGGCGTCTGGCTCGGCGCGCAGAAGGAGCGTCTGTCCGGCTCCGGCAAGATGGGCGAGGCCGTGCGCTGCATCCTGAACGGCTGGGGACCGCTCGGCGCCTTCCTCGACGACGGCCGCGTCGAGATGGACTCGAACCGAGTCGAGAACATGATCAGGCCCCACGCTCTCACGCGGAAGAACGCGCTCTTCGCCGGCCACGACGAGGGCGCCGAGGCTTGGGCGCGCATCGCCTCGCTGATCGGGACCTGCCGGATGAACGACTTCGAGCCCTACGGCTACATGAAGGCCGTGCTCGAAGCGATCGCCGCCGGTCACCCGGCCGGCCGCATCGACGATCTGCTGCCGTGGGCCTTCGCCAAACCTGCCGCAAAGGCCGCCGCCTGACCCGCCAGTCCAGCGCTCGCCGGCAAGGAACTTTGCAATCCTGTTTGCCAATCAGCGACGTTGGCCCGTCAAGCCCCGACTCCTATGCCGCCTACGGAACGCTTACAGAGCACCGAGGCTGGAGGAGATCAAGCTCGCCGTCGATCCCGGCGCCCATGCCGCGCTGATGCTCGACCACGCCCCCGATCCTCGCCCCGTTGCTCCGGTTGCTCCCGTCGTAGATCGCGGCCAGCGCCAGAAGGCGCCGCGTCTGCCTCGCGTCCCGGCTCGCCTTCGCCAGCGTCCTCAGATCGTCGGCCCAGTAGTCCGCCCGCAGTGCGATCGCTGCTGCCATGGAGACCCTCCTGCGGCTCTCCATGGCGAATTGTCCCACGCCGGCGCTGTCAATCCCCTTCGTGAGTCAGAGGCATCGGGCGCTGGTATCAGCTATCGCGTTCTTTCGGGTTCCCAGCTTGATCCTGCGGCCCACGTGCGCTACTCCCCGCCCGAAAGGAGAGGTGGCCGAGCGGTCGAAGGCGCACGCTTGGAAAGCGTGTATACGGGAAACCGTATCGCGGGTTCGAATCCCGCTCTCTCCGCCATTTTATCTCACTAAGCTATTGCATATGAAGAGACTTCTGGAGCTAAGCCGAAGGCCGCCCCTCAAAAACCTCGCCATTTTTCGGGAGATG
>JAWLFJ010000050.1:0-26453 GCA_041685625.1 Paracoccaceae bacterium
GCCCCCGGCTCGGGGGGCCGCCCGCCCGGCCGCCGTCAGGCGCGCCGGATCACATCCAGCCGCGCTCCTCGTAGTACTTCTTCGCACCCGGATGCAGCGGGGCGGAGAGCGAGTCGGAGATCATCTCCTCGGCCTTGAGGTTGGCGAAGGCCGGGTGCAGCGCACGGAACTGGTCGAAGTTCTCGAACACCGCCTTCACCACCACGTAGACCACCTCGTCCGGCACCTCGGCCGAGCTCACGAAGGTCGCGCCGACGCCGAAGGTCGTGACGTCCTCCTCGTTGCCGTACATGCCGGCCGGGATCGTCGCGGTGCGGTAGTAGGGCCGATCCTCGACCAGCGCCTCGATCTCGGGGCCGGTCGCGTTCACCAGATGCGCGTCGCAGGTCGCCAGCGTCTCCTGGGTCAGCGCGGAGGGGTGGCCGACCAGCCAGAAATAGCTGTCGATCTTGCCGTCGCAGAGGGCCTGCCCCGTCTCCGCCGACTTCATCTCGGCCGCGAGCGCGAGGTCGGACCGCTCCCAGCCCAACGCCTCCTCGATCACCTCCCAGGTGCCCCGGGTGCCGGAGCCCGGATTGCCGATGTTGACGCGCTTGCCCTTGAGATCGGTGATGTTCTCGATGCCCGAGCCGTCCCGCGCCAGGATCGTCACCGGCTCCGGATGCACCGAGAAGACCGCGCGCAGACCCTCGAACGGCCCCTGATCCGAGAACTCGGAGGTGCCGTTGTAGGCGTGGTACTGCCAGTCGGACTGCGCGACGCCGAACTCCAGCTCACCCGCGCGGATCGTGTTGATGTTGTAGATCGACCCGCCCGTGGACTCGGCCGAGCAGCGGAGGCCGTGCTCCTTGCGGTCCTTGTTGACCAGGCGGCAGATCGCGCCGCCGGTCGGGTAGTAGACGCCGGTGACGCCCCCGGTGCCGATCGAGATGAACTGCTGCTGAGCCGTCGCGGCGCCGGCGCCGGCCGCCACGGTCAGCGCCGCGGCGAGGGTCGTGATGCGCATGGGATGCTCCTTCCTGTGGCTCCGCGCTCCCTTCGGGTCGGCCGCCCGCGGGGGGAGCGGGCCGGGCGCAGGCGTCGTCGCGACCTCCGCCGGGGAACGTCCGGCCCTCAGCAAAGCCGCTGCGGAGCCGCCCGTCAACGCGCGTGCCGCCCGGCCGTCAGCCGAAGGCCGTCTCGGCCCCCCAGATCTCCCGCGCATAGCCGAGGATCGTGCCGTCCGAGCTGAACCGCCCCATGCCCGAGACGTTGATCACCGCCTTGCGCATCCAGGTCTCGCGATCCCGCCAGGCCTCCGCCACCCGGTCCTGCGCCGCGGCGTAGGCGCTGAAGTCGGCCGTCACCAGGAACCAGTCGCGCCCGCGCAGAGCCTCCAGGATCGGCCGAAACCGCGCCGGATCGTCGGGCGAGAACACGCCCCTCTCGATCTGCTCCAGCGCGCGCGCCAGCCGCGGATCGGCCGCGATCGCCGCCGCCGGGTCGAAGCGGCTCGCGCGCAGCGCCGCGACCTCCTCGGCCGTGCGCCCGAAGATGAAGACGTTCTCCGGCCCCACCGCCTCGCGGATCTCCACGTTGGCGCCGTCGAGCGTGCCGATCGTCAGCGCCCCGTTCATCGCGAGCTTCATGTTGCCGGTGCCGGAGGCCTCCATCCCCGCCGTGGAGATCTGCTCCGACAGGTCCGCAGCCGGGATCAGCAGTTCGGCCATCGAGACGTTGTAGTTCTCCGGATAGACCACCTTCAGCCGCCCGCGCGTCTCCGGATCGGCGTTGATCGTGGCGCCGACGTCGTTGATCAGCTTGATGATCAGCTTGGCCTGCGCGTAGCCCGGCGCCGCCTTGCCGCCGAACACCTTCACGCGCGGCGCCCAGTCCTCCTCCGGCCGCTCGCGCATGTCGTTCCAGAGCGCGACCGTCTCGAGGATGTTCAGAAGCTGCCGCTTGTACTCGTGGATCCGCTTGATCTGCAGGTCGAACATCGCGTCGGGGTCGGTCTCGACCCCGCACATCTCCCGCAGCCGATCCGAGAGGCGGACCTTGTTCTCCCGCTTCACCGCCGCGAAGCGCTCGCGGAACGCTCCGTCCTCGGCCAGCGGCAGGATCTCCGCGATCCGGTCGAGATCCGTGACCCAGCCCTCTCCGATCGTCTCGTTCAGCAGGTCCCGAAGCCCCGGGTTGCAGCCGTGGATCCAGCGCCGCGGCGTCACCCCGTTGGTGCGGTTGCAGATCCGCTCCGGATGCAGCGCGTGCAGATGCCGGAACACCGTCTCCTTCATCAGCTCCGTGTGCAGCGCCGAGACGCCGTTGACCTTCCGCGCCCCGATGAAGGCGAGCGCGCCCATGCGGATCGTCCCGTGCTCGATGATCCGCGCCGCGTCGGGGCGGTGCGGATGCTCCGCCTCGTGGCGGGCGTCGATGCGCTGGATGATCTGCAGATGCCGCGGCAGCACCCGGCTCATCAGGTCCCAGTGCCAGGTCTCCAGCGCCTCCGGCATCAGCGTGTGGTTGGTGTAGTGCAGGCAGCCGCGCGCGATCTCGAAGGCCCGGTCGAAGCCGATCCCCCGCTCGTCCGTCAGCAGCCGCACCAGCTCCGCCACCGCGATCGCCGGATGCGTGTCGTTGAGCTGGATCGCCACCTTGTCGGGCAGCTCGCCGAGATCGCCATGCGCCGTCTCGAAACGCCGCACGAGGTCGCGGATCGAGGCGGCGGTGAAGAAGTACTCCTGCTTCAGCCGCAGCTCCTTGCCCTGCGGCGTCGTGTCGTCCGGATACAGCACCCGGCTGATCGTCTCGGCGAGGACCGCCGGCGCCGCCGCGCCGAGGAAGTCGCCCCTGTTGAAGGCGGAAAGCTCGAACAGCCGCTCCGGCTTGGCCGACCACAGCCGGAGCGTGTTGGTCCAGCGTCCGCGCCAGCCCGGCACCGGCGTGTCGTAGCCCTCGGCCAGCACCACGTCCTCCGGCGTCCAGACCGCCGCGTCGCCCGTCCCGGGCGTCACCTCGCCGCCGAAGCCGATGCGCCACAGCCCCTCGCGCCGCTCGAACTCCCAAGGGTGCGTCTGCCTCAGCCAGTCCTCGGCCGCCTCCACCTGCCAGCCGTCCTCGAAACTCTGGCGGAACAGCCCGTGGTCGTAGCGGATGCCGTAGCCCATCGCCGGCAGCCCCAGCGTCGACATCGAATCGAGAAAGCACGCCGCCAGCCGCCCGAGGCCGCCGTTGCCGAGCGCCGCGTCCGGCTCGTCCTCGATCACCGCGTCGTAGTCGAGCCCGAAGCGCTCCATCGCCGCCCGCGCCGTCTCTTCGAGCCCGAGGTTGACGACCGCGTCCTCCAGAAGCCGCCCGATCAGGAACTCCATCGAGAGGTAATAGACCCGCTTGCGGTTCTCGGCGTAGATCCGCCGCGTGGTGTCGAACCAGGGCGCGATCACCAGGTCCCGGATCGCGTGCGTGAGCGCCAGCCGCCAGTCGGACAGCGTCGCCGCGTCCTCGGACTTGCCCACGGTGTAGGCGAGATGCCGAAGCACCACGTCGGAGAGCTGGCCGACATCGGTGGGCTGTTCGATCGGACGGTCGAGCGACATCTGGGATCCTCATCTGCTGCACCGCGTCAAAGCAGATAGCGCGATCCCGCGCAACGCGAAGGGGAGGCCCCTCAGGCCGTCGACGCCCAGGCCGCCGCGCCCGCCGCCGACAGGCCCATCGCGATCTTCGCCGCCGCGCGCTTCACCGGCCCGTCGCCCTCCATGGCATGATGACGCGCGCCATGCGCCCGACGAGGCAGCCACCGCGGCCGCAGCATCGGCGCCGTCCGCCGCGGCGCCACGAGGTTCGGCCAGAAGGTGTTGTCGATGGCGAAGCGCACGACGTCGGACACGGCCCGCCCGCTCTCCGGAACGATGCCCAGAAGTTCGAAGGCGCCGTTCAGGATCGACGCCGTGAGCACGATCGGGACGTAGATGACCCCCGCGGCGCAGAGCGCCGGGCGCAGCCCGCAAGACTTGGCGTTCACCATCATCGGGGCGGGACCATCGGGTCCGAACGGATGAAGCCCCATGATCCCCGCGAACAGCACGCCGTTCGCGTTCGGAACCGTCGCCGGCGGGATCTTGCCCGTCGCGCCGATGAAGGTCTCCGCCGCCACGAAGGGCGCGACCATCGCGTTCTCCAGCGCGATCGGCCATGTCGGCAGGGCGAGGTCGGCGTCGGTCAGGAGGATCGCCGCCCGGACCTCGGCCGGCGCCAGCGTCGCCACGATGCGGGCGATGGCGAAGCCGATCGGGATCTCCGTCCGGACCATGCGCCGGTCATGGGCGAAGTTCGCGCCGACCTGCATCCAGCCTTGGCGGGAGCGGATGCGCTCGCGCCGGTCGAAGCCCTCCGCCTCGGTGTCGCCCTCCTCCTCGACCTTCTCGCGCGCCGCGGCGAGCTGACGCTCGGGACGGGTCGCGCGGTATGATGAAGCTCGAGATCGCGATCAGGATCGGTCCGCCCACGATCTCCGCCGCCAGGAGCCGTCAGCCGGGGAAGATCAGGATCAGGACGCCGAGTTCGATCACGAGGTTGGTCGAGGCGAACATGCAGGCGACCGCCGCCACGAAATGGGCGCCCTTCATCACTCGCGGGCGCGCCGCCGCCAGCGCCGCGAAGGAGCAGGAGGAGGAGGCCGCGCCGCACACCGTGGCGAGCAGCGACGGACCTCGCGTCGGCGCCGCCCATGTAGCGCGTCAGCCGCGCCGCGGGCACGAAGGTCCGGATCGTCGCGCCGATCACGCAGCGGAACGCGAAGGCCCGGCCCGCCTTCCGGAAGAAGCCGAGCGCCGTTCGCGCACGCTCGCCGAAAAGGGTCGGATACGCCGTCGTCTCCGTGCAGGTCCCCCCCTCGTCACCCGCATCGGGCGGACTCGGGCGACGCCGGCTGGGCCGCGGCGTTGCCGCCCGCCCCCTCGGACGCGACCTTGACGGGCGCGCGCGCCTCGGGGGGATCGACCCCCCTCGGCCCGCCGAGGCGCGGAGCGCGCCTCGAGGGACGCCAGGCCCTCGCGGCGCGCCTTCGCCGGGCCGGACCGCCGGCGCTAGCGGCCGGTTCCGCGCCCCCGCCCCACGGCGGCGGCCGCGGCGGCGACGTCCGGATCGCGGTCGAGCTCGCCGGGCGGCGCCCGATGCCGGCGCCGCCAGTTCGGGGCCTCCTCCACCGTGCCGGGCACGTTCTGGGGCGCCCGTTCGCCCAACGCATCGTCGAGCTGCACCGCCGCCATCGCGCTGGCCGAGGCGCCGATCAGCGCATGCACCGCGTCGCGCAGCCCCGGCGTCAGCCGCTGCGGCGGCGCCTCGGGCTCGATCCCCTCCGGCAGCAGGCCCGAGGCGGCGAGCCGGCGCGACAGCGCCGCCCGCTCGCGCCCGCGCCCGGCGCGCGCCGCCGCCGCCCCGGCCGCGTCGAGATGGCCGAGCGCCTCGCGGATCGCGACGTCCTCCGCCTCCCACCAGCCGGCGAGGGTCGGCGTGTCGTGCGTGCCGAAGGCCGCCAGCGTCGGCGCCGGCCAGGTCGCCGGGTCGCGGAAGCCCTTCGCGCCGCCCTCGAACTGCAGCACCGCGCAACCGTGGACGCCCTGCGCCGCCATGCGCGCCCGGAACCCCTTCGGCACCGTGCCGAGATCCTCGCCGACGACCACCGTGCCCGACCGCGCCGCCTCCAGCCGGATCAGCGCGGTCAGGATCTTCGCCGGCTGGCGGACATAGGCGCCGGGCAGCGCGCCGCCGTCCGGAACCCAGAAGGCCCGTTCGACGCCGAGGACGTGGTCGATCCGGACCGCCCCGGCCCGGTCCATCGCCGCGCGCAGCATGGCCCGGAACGGCGCGTAGTCCGTGCGCCGGAGCCCCTCCGGCGAGAAGGGGGCGAGGTCCCAGTCCTGCCCCTCCGTGTTCATCAGGTCGGGCGGCGCGCCGAGGCTGACGCCCTGCGCGAAGGCGTCGCGCCGCGCCCAGACCTCGCCGCCCCCCGGGCGCACGCCCACGGCGATGTCTAGGTAGAGCCCCAGCGCCATGCCCGCCCCGCGCGCCCGGACCTGCGCCTCCGCGATCTGCGCTTCGGCCAGCCATTGCAGCCAGGCGTGGCGCCGCAGTTCCCGCGCCTCGGCCTCCGCGAAGGCGGCGACCTCCGGCCCCGCCGGGTCGCGCAGCCCCGCCGGCCAGCGCCGCCAGTCCTCGCCATGCCGGAGGCTCAGCGCCTCGAAGACGGCCTGCCGGCGCCGCGGCTCGCCCCCGGCCTCGAGCCAGGCCTCGAACGCGGCCCGCCGCCCGGTGCGCTCCCCCGTCGCCTCGAAGGTCTCGAAGAGCGCCCGGAGCGCCGGCTCCGCCACCCGCTCCCGCAGCGCCGCGTCCCCGAACTCGGCCCCCGCGGCCGCGACGCGCGCCGGCCCCGCCTCCGCCAGCAGCGCCTGCGCGGCGGAACAATACCCGAACTCCGGCGCCTTCTCGATCGCCAGATGCCCCGCATCGAAGGCGCTCCGCGACGACGGCGAATAGGGACTCGGCCCCCGATGCGCGGCGCCCCGGTCATGCACCGGATTGATCCCGAGGAAATCGGCCCCGTGCGCGGCCAGCGTCTCCGCGGCGACCGCGAGGTCCTCGTAGTCCCCCCGCCCGAGGCTCCTCGGCGCCACGAGGCCGTAAAGCGCCGCCGTCACGCCCCAGATCCGGGACCGTCCCGTCGCCTCCGCCACCGAAGGCGCACGGGCCGGCGCGGCGACCAGCGTCACGGCCTCGCCGTCCTCCGCCTCCAGCCGGTGCAGGCCCGGCGGCAGGGCCGGCAGCGGCGCGCCCGGCGGCCCCTCGATCCGCCCGCCGTCCTCCAGCGCCAGCGTCCAGGCCCGGTCGTGCGGGCCGAACCAGGCGCCCTCGACGCCCGCCTCCACCGCATCCTCCCGCGGCATGCGGCGGGCGGCGTCCTCCGCCTCCAAGACCGCCAGCGTCTCGGCCGCCTCCGCCTCCGACGCGGCCGCCGCGCCCATCGCCGCGATGCAGGCCGCGAGCGTCTCCGGCGGCGCCACGCGGCGGGCGCCGCCGATCTCTCGGTGCTCCCGGACGACGCCGAGGCGCTCGGCCAATCGCTCCAACGCCGTCAACGCGGCACCGCTTCGTAGAGGCGGATCGCGCCGCCCGCCAGCGCCTCGCCGGCGGGCGCGCCGCCCTCCGCCTCGCTGTCGAGCGCCACTCGCCAGACGAGATCGGCGTCGGGCGCGGGAAGGTCCGGCGTCACGGCCTCGGCGCCCAGATTGACGGCGATCAGCGCCGGCTCCGGATCTCCGATCGCGCCCACCGCGCCGCGCAAGATCAGGAGGAAGCCGGGCAGCGCGGGATCGGCCCAGTCCGGCGCCCGCCCGCCCGACAGCGCGTGCCACTCCACCTCCGAGGCGCCGTCCGGGCGCGTCTCGCCGTGGAGGAAACGCCGCTGGCGCAGCACCGGCAGCCGGGCGCGCATCGCGAAGGCCCGACGTGCGAACTCCAGCATCCCCGCGTCCCTCGCATCCCAATCCAGCCAGGTCGTCTCGTCATCCTGGCAATAGGCGTTGTTGTTGCCGCCTTGGGTATGGCCGATCTCGTCCCCCGCCAGCAACATCGGCGTCCCCTGCGCCACCGCGACCGTCGCCAGAAGCGCCCGCCGCCGCCGCCTGCGCGCCGCGACCACCGCGGGATCGTCCGAAGGACCGTCCGGCCCGCAGGGATCGCTGATCTCGTGCGCGTGACCGTCGCGGTTGCCCTCGCCGTTGGCGTGGTTGCGCCGTTCGGCATAGGTCGTCTGGTCGAGCAGAGTGAAGCCGTCATGGCTCGCGACGTAATTGACCGATGCGGTCGCCGGCCGCCCGTCGCGGTCGAACACGGCGGCCGAGCCGAGAAGCCCGCCCGCCAGCCGCTGCGCCCCGTGCGGATCGCCCCGCCAGGCGCCGCGCACGTCGTCGCGGAAGCGGTCGTTCCACTCGGCGAAGTCGGGGGGAAAGCCGCCCAGACGATACCCTTTCGGCCCCACGTCCCAAGGCTCCGCGATCAGCTTCAGCCCCGCGAGGACCGGATCCTGCCGCAAGGCGTCGAGGAATCCCGCCCCGGCGTCGAAAACGCCGGCCTCCCCCTCCCGCGCCAGAACCGGCGCGAGGTCGAAGCGGAAGCCGTCGACGCCCATGACCTCGGCCCACCAACGCAGCGACTCCATCACGAAGCGCTGCACCATCGGCCGCGACAGGTTCAGCGCGTTGCCGCACCCCGAGAGGTTGGCGTAGCCGCGCGTCCCGCCCGGGGGCGGGGCCTCCGGCGCGTGGCGATAATGGCCGGCGTCGCAGAGCCCTCGGAACGAGAGGCAGGGGCCGTCCTCCTCCAGTTCCGCGGTGTGGTTGTAGACCACGTCGAGGATCGTCTCGATGCCCGCGGCGTGCAGCGCCTTCACCGCGCCGCGCAGGCCGGCGGCGCCGGCCGGCCCGAAATACCGCGGCTCCGGCGCGAAGAACGCGGCCGGGTTGTAGCCCCAGTGATTGGTCAACCCGATCGCCGTCAGCCGCGGCTCGTCCATGAACATCGCCACCGGCAGCAGTTCCACCGCGGTGACGCCCAGCGCCTCCAGATGCGCGATCACGGCCGGATGGCCGAGCGCCTCGTAGGTTCCGCGCTGCGCCTCCGGCACCTCCGGATGGCGCATGGTCAGGGCGCGGACATGCGCCTCGTAGATCACCGTCTCGGACCAGGGCCTGCGCGGCCGCTCCGCCGGATCGGCGGCCGGCTCGGCTCCGAGGGCCACGGCCTTCGGCATCCACGGCGCGCTGTCGCGCGGATCGGGCGCGGCCGGACGGCCCGGCGCGTGCGCGCGCTGCGCCTCGTGCCAGCGCAGGCGGCCTTCGAAGGCGCGGGCGCAGGGGTCCATCAGCAGTTTCGCGGGGTTGAAGCGCCGGGCCTCCGCCGGCGCCCATGCCCCCTGCGCCCGCAGGCCGTAGCGCTGACCGGGGGCGATGCCTCCGACATGGCCGTGATGCACGAAGCCGGTCCGCTCTGGCAGGGGAATCCGCTCGATCTCGCGGCCGCCGTCGAACAGGCAGAGCTCGATCCGCTCCGCCGTCTCGGAGGCGACGGCGACGTTCGCCCCCCGCCCGTCGCAGACGAGGCCGAGCCGGTCCGGGCGCCCCTCGCCGATGCGCCTCACGTCGCGCCCCGCGCCGCGACGGCCTCGCGGTAGATCGCGGCGTATCGCGCCGCGCTCCGGTCCCATCCCACCGGCTGGCGCAGCGCGGCACGGCGCAGAGCCGACCAGGCCGCCTCGTCCCGCCACAGCGCCCCCAGCCGGCGCAGCGCCTCCGCCAAGGCCGCAGCCGATCCCGGCGCATGCACGACCCCCGTGGCCGCGCCGACCGCAAGGGCCGCCGGGTTCGCGTCGATCACCGTGTCGGCGAGGCCGCCGGTCCGCGCCACCACCGGCACGGTCCCGCAGCGCAACGCGCAGAGCTGGGTCAGCCCGCACGGCTCGAACCGCGAGGGCACGAGGATCGCGTCCGCCCCGCCCTGCATCAGATGCGCCAACGGCTCGTCGTAGCCGATCTCGACCGCGACGCGCCCCGGATGCGCCGCCGTCCAGCCGCGGAGGAACTCCTCCAGATCGGCGTCGCCCGAGCCCAGCGCCACCAGCGCGCCGCCCTCCGCCAGCAGCGCCGGCAGCGCGTCGGCGAGCAGGTCCAGCCCCTTCTGGCGGGTCAGGCGGGAGATGACGCAGACCAGCGGACCCTCCGGCGCCGGAATCCCGAAGCGCTCGGCCAGCGCCGCGCGGCAGACGGTCTTGCCCGAGAGGTCGTCGGGGCCGAAGGCCGCTGGCAGGGCCGGGTCCGCCGCCGGGTTCCAGACCGCGAGGTCGATGCCGTTGAGCACGCCCTCGAACACGCCGGCGCGCGCCCGGAACAACCCGTCGAGCCCTTCGCCGAATTCGGGCGTCTTCAGCTCGCGCGCATAGGTCGGGCTCACCGTGGTCAGGCGGTCGGAGAGGGCGAGGCCCGCCTTCAGGAAACCGACGCCGCCGTGGAACTCGATCCCCTCGATCGTGAACAGCGCCTCCGGCAAATCGAGCAGTCCCAGGACCTCGCGCCCGAAGCGCCCCTGATAGGCGACGTTGTGCACGGTGAAGACCGTCGCCGGCCCCTTGCCGCCGAGAAAGGCGGCGACCGGACCGGCCTGCCAGTCATGGCCGTGCACCACGTCGGGCCGCCAGCCGCCGACCCCCTCACGGGCGACGCGCGCCGCGGCGGCGGCGAAGCGCCCGAAGCGCAGCGCGTTGTCGGGCCAGTCCCGCCCGTCCGGCGCCAGATAGGGTCCGCGACCCTGCCGCGCGAAGAGCGCCGGCGCATCGAACAGGAGCGTCTCGATCCCGGCGGCACGCCCCGCGATCAGCCGTTCTCCGGATCCCGACGCGTGCGCCCTCGCGCCTTCCAGCGTCTCGGCGAGGCCCGGATAGGCGGGCAGCATCACCCGCATCTCCACGCCCTCGGCCGCCAGCGCGCCCGGCAGCGCCCCCACCACGTCCGCGAGGCCGCCGGTCTTCATCAGCGGCGCGCATTCCGACGCGACCGAGAGAACCTTCACCCCAGCGCCTCCGCCCGCCGGTCCAGCATCGGCTGCGTCACCAGCGTCACGCCGCCTTCGGTGACGCGGAACCAGCGGCGGTCCTCCTCCGGGTCCTCGCCGATCACGAGGCCCTTCGGCACCGTCACGCCCCGGTCCAGCACCACGTCGCTGAGGCGCGCATGGCGGCTCACCTCGCAATAGGGCAGGGCCACCACGCGTCGCATCTCCGAATACGAGTGGCAGCGCACGCCGGTGAACAGAAGGCTCTCCGTCACCGAAGCGCCCGAGACGACGCAGCCGCCCGAAACGAGCGAACTGACCGCGGCGCCGCGCCGCCCGTCGGCGTCGTGGACGAACTTGGCGGGGGGCGTCAGCTCCGCATGGGTCCAGATCGGCCAGTCGTAGCTGTAGATGTCGAGCTCGGGCTCCAGCGCGCAGAGGTCCAGATTGGCCTGATGAAAAGCGTCCACCGTGCCCACGTCGCGCCAGTAGGGCTTGGCCTCGCCGCCCGTCATAACGCAGCTTTCGCTGAAGGAATGCGCCCGGGCGCGCCCGTCGCGGACCAGCTTGGGGATCAGGTTCCGCCCGAAGTCGTGCTCGCTCGCGGGGTCGGCGGCGTCCTCCTCCAGCAGCTCGATCAGCCGACGCGTCTCGAACACGTAGATGCCCATCGACGCGAGCGTGACGCCCGGCCGGCCCGGCATCTCCGGCGGCTCGGACGGCTTCTCGAGGAAATCCGTGATGCGTCCCGTCGGGTCCGTCGCCATCACCCCGAAGGCGCTCGCCTCGCCCTGCGGCACCTCCACGCAGCCGACGGTGACGTCCGCCCCGCTCTCCGCGTGCTGGGCGATCATCCGGGTGTAGTCCTGCTTGTAGACGTGGTCCCCGGCCAGGATCAGCATGTATTTCGGGTCGTAGCCCTCGATGATGTCGATGTTCTGCGCCACGGCGTCGGCGGTGCCGAGATACCAGTCCCGTTCGTTCACCCGCTGCGAGGCGGGCAGGATGTCCAGCGTCTCGCCGCGCCCGGCGGCGAAGAAGTTCCAGCCGCGCTGAAGATGGCGGATCAGGCTGTGCGCCTTGTACTGCGTCGCCACGCCGATGCGCCGGATGCCGGAATTCACCGCGTTGGAGAGCGCGAAGTCTATGATCCGGCTCTTGCCGCCGAAATAGACGGCGGGCTTGGCGCGCCGGTCCGTCAGCTCCCGCAATCGGCTGCCGCGCCCGCCCGCCAGCACGAAGGCCATGCTCTGGCGGGCGAGGCCCGTCAGGTCGCCTGGCGTCTCGCGCATCGCGCGCCTCCCTCGCTCGTCGCTCCGATGGACCGAGCCTAGCAGCCCCGACGCGCCGGGTCGCCCCCGGTCGATCCTCGCGCCGCACGAAGGTCACGCCCATGCCGTCGTGCAGCGTCAGCGACCCTCGGACGCGGTCCGCCCCCGATCGGCGGCATGCGCAGCGCGGCCCGCCAGCCCGTGGCGTTGGCGGCCTGCGGTTCGAGCGAGAGCGGATCGAACTACTCCGTCCGTCCGCCCTCCATGCGCACGACCGAACAGACCCGCTCGCCGTCCGTGCCGTGGCGGATGGAGGCGACAGGAGCGTGCCGTCGGCCGGCTGGGCGCAGGCGAAGCGGTCGCGCGGCCCGAAATCGGCGCGCAGCCACGGCCGTTTCAGCCGGAAGCGCCGCAGGTCGAGGGTGAAGGCCGTCTGCGCGTCGGACAGCCGGTCCGGATGCCCGGCGAGATTGCGGTGGTCGTGCATGTCGTCCATCGAGGCACGCGCCACGCGCTTCGGTTGGCCCGGCGTGAACGGCGCCGGACCGGAGAGCGGCGGATCGACCGCGTTCAGCAGGGTCGCGATCACGTCCAGATCGTAGTCGGTGACCTCCACCAGTCCCGGCAGGATCCGCAGGCGCCGCTCCAGATCCTCGCACGCCTCGAAGCCGAGGGGCGCGCGGGCGCGAGAACGCTCGGCGCGCGCGACAGGCCCGTTCGTCCACCGGCCGATCGAAGCACACCGCGTCCTCGGCCATGATCTTCACTCCGTAGCGGTCGTGCCGGCTGCGGATTAAGCCCAAGCCGCGCGGCCCCCGGCGCCGAGGAAATCCATCGGCACGCCGCGAAGGCAGGCATGGCTGAGCAGCCAGGCCGCCGGATCGTCGTGGGCATGCTCGAGGATGTCCATCCGCGTCTCGCCGAGGCGGGTGTTGACGTTCAGCTGGGCTGACCTGAGTGCCGCGGCGCAGCGTGTCGTGGTTGGCGCGGCCCGAGATCGAGTTGGACCCATGCTCCACGATCTCCCGGATGCGCCGGCATCTCGCCAGCCAGAAGGTGTAGAGGTCCGGCGTGTCGTGGGCGATGGTCGGCGGCCCCCGCCGGAACACGTCGTCGTCGCGCTGCGCCTCGATCGCCGCGCGATGGGTGGAGGAGAGCTCCCCGGTCCTTCTGCGGCCATGGCCGGCCGTCCTCGAACCCGAACCGCGGCCGGCGACGCTTGCCGGCGACCTCCCGCACGACGTCCGACATCTACCGCAGACAGTCGTCGTCGTGGCGCAGCACCTCATGGTCGGCGTCCCACCACTCGAAGTCCTGCGCGCCGTCGAGGCGCTGATCGTCCGGGTTTCCGAACACCTCCACGAGGATCAGCGTCTTCGGCCGCCCGGGAAACCGGTGCAGCGCCGGCGCGAGGTCCACCAGCGCGTAGGGCCGCCCGCTCTCCAGCAGCGCCGGATTCACCGCCGCGATGCCCACGATGACGACGTCGTAGCCCCGGTTCGTCGTATCCGGCCGGCGCAGATCCACCTCCGCGACCTCGGGATCGAGATCCGCCTCGGTCCAGTCGTCAGGCCCGGCCTCGTGGTCCGTCGGCGCCGCCTGCAGCACGCGGCGCGCCTCCTCCGCCATCGCCGCGGCGGCGTCCTCGTCGGCGCGTGTCGGACCGGCGGCGCCCTCCATCGGGCCCTCCCTCGGTCGACGTGACGCGGGATCAGCCCGCTCCGCGGCGGCAGCGTCATGCGGAGCGACGTCGCGAACCCGTGCGCCGGAATCTCCTCCGCCGCCAGGAGGCGCGTCGGCCCGGCTCCGGCCCCGCCGCACTCGGCGTCGTCGGCGCCGATCCCCACGCGCCAGCGCCCGCCCCCGGGCACCCCGATCGACCAGCGTTCATGCGCCACGTCGGAGAAGTCGAACACGCACAGCGCCGGCGCCGCGCCCTCCGCCAGCCGCAGACAAAGGCCGCAGCCGCCCCGCCCTCGATCCATCGGAACGCCTGCGGCGAAGCGTCGAGCCGGTGCAGCACCGGCGCGTCGCGAGATAGCCCGTTCAGCCGCCCGGCCAGCCGCCGCACCCCGGCATCGGCGGATCGTCGAGCGCCGACCAGTCCGGCTCCCACTCGAAGTCTTACTCGCTCCGCTGGCGGAACTCCTGTCCCATGAGCAGCGGCTTCTTGCCCGGATGGCCCCACATCAAGGCGTGGTGGGCACGCAGATCCGCGAAGGCCTCGGCCGGCTCACTCGGCATCCGACCGAGAATCGAGCCCCTTCCGTGCACCAACTCGTCACGGCTCAGCGGCAGCACGAAGGTCTCGGTGAAGGCGTCGTGCAGGCCGAAGCTCATCTCGCCGTGGCGATGGCTTCGGTGCAGAGGCTCATGTGCTGCAGGGTGTCGTTCGTCCAGCCCATGTCCCACTTGAAGCCGAAGCCGAGCCCGCCCTCGTGCACCGGTCGGTGACCCCCCGGCCGGGCGGCGGACTGCTCCACGATCGTCACCGCCGACGCGTCGTCGCCATGGACCTTGCGGTTCATGCGGCGGATGAACTCGGCCGCCACCGGGTTCTCGCGCCCGCCGAACCGGTTGGGCGTCCGCTCCCCATCGCCGCGCGAACAGTCGAGCGAGAGCATCTAGGCGACGGCATCGACTCGCAGCCCGTCGACATGGTGTTCCCGCGCCCGGTAACGGGCGCTGGCAATCGGGCAGTTGGCGACGTCGTCGGGCTCGTCATTGAAAATCGCCGTGTTCCAGTCCGGGTGAAACTACTGCCGCGGGTCCCGATGTTCGTAGAGCTGGGGCGCCGTCGAACTTCGCCAGCCCGTGCGGGTCGGTCGGGAAATGCGCCGGCACCCAATCCACGATCAGCCCGATCCCGGCGGCAAGGCACGCCTCCGCGAAGTCGCGGAACCTCACCAGATCCCGTGCCGCGAGGTCGGCGCCTACAGCCCGACCGGCCGGCAGCCCCCGCTCCCGTCCAGCGGATGCTCCTAGATCGGCAGCGTCTCGATGTGGGTGAAGCTCATTTCGGCGACAGAGGGCGCCGGCGTCTCCGCCAACTCCGTCCGGGTCGGCCAGCGCCCCTCCGGCGTCCGCCGCCAGGACGGCAGGTGCCTCTCGCAGATCGAGATCGGCGCGTCGCTCCGGTTGCGCGCCGCGCGCGCCGTCATCCGAGCGTCGTCGTGCCGGTCCAGACGCCGCACCACCGAGACGTCGTCGGGACGCGACGCGGCGCCGAAGCCCAGCGGATCGGCCGTCGCCGGCTGCGGCTCGCCGCCGGGTCCGAGGATCTCGTACTTGTAGGGCACCCCCCTCGCCGAGCCCCGGCACGAAGATCTCCCGGACGGCGAATTTCACGCCCTCGGCGCCCTCGTGGCGCATGACGTGTGGCGCCCGGCGCCTCCCAGAGGCGGCCATGCGCGCCCTCGGCGACCCGGTGCTCGTCCATCGCGCCCAGCACCGGGCCGAACCAATAGGGATCCCCCTCCGACCAGACGTCGTCGTCCCGGCGGGCACGGAAACGCCGGGGGGCGGGTCGCTCCGGCAGACGGGCGACGAAGACGTCGTGGCCGTGGCCCGCCATCTCGGCCAGCACCTCGCCGCCCGGCGCCTCGAGCGTCCCCGCCTCGGCCCCCGGCACGAAGGCCCGGATCGCCCGATCCCCGCCGATGCGATGCGCGCCCAGACAAGAGAACGGGTCGCCGCAGCGGCTCGAAGCGATCCGCCGGGCGACATCCTCGGCGAGCCGTGCGTCGTCGCCGCCCGCCTCACCATCCGCCTCGTCGCGTTGCGCGGCCCGGTCCTCGGGCCGCCGCCCAATGGTCTTCGGCGTCGCCGCCGCCCTCGCCTTCCCACGCGGTCCGCGTCGGCCTGACCGCGGCCGGATCACCGCGAAGGCCGGCGTTCGCGCTGCAGATCCATGAGACGAGGCAGCAACCCGCGAAAAGCCGGCCATACCCAGCGCTGCAGAGCAACGGCAAGCGAAGCATCGCCCGGATCGAAAACTCCACGCGCTCCATAAAAATGCAGACGCTCCAAAAAGAGTTCATACGCAAGATAATCAGATTTATTGAGACTAAATAAATCTCTAAAAATCCCGAGAACGTGGCAGCTTTTGACTGAAGTGGCCCAGTTAAATTCGCTTCTACGCCGTACCCTGCGTCTTGCATTTAAACGGCACGGCACTAGACTTGCTCCTCCGCACTGAACTCTTGGCGCGGCCCCCGGCGCCGCAGCACGCCGACGCGCCTCGGATCGGACCACGCCATGGGCCGCCCAACGACGGTCGCGCGGCCTTGTGCGCGGTCCCGACACGCATGATATCGCGCCATGATCAAGGAGACAGGACGGCATGAGCGCCTTCGAATTCGCAGGTGCGTCGCCCTCGGATGACGGCAGGCCGGCGACGCGCCCGATCGAGACCGTCGCCGTCGTCGGCGCCGGCGCCTGGGGCACGGCCCTGGCCGTCATCGCGGCGCAGGCCGGGCGCACCGTGCGCCTGCACGCGCGGCGCGAGGATCACGCGGCCGCCCTTCGGCGTGACCGTCGCAACGCCCGGCACCTCCCCGAAGCGCCGTTCCCCGACTCGATCCTCCCGACCTCCGACCTGAGAGAGGCGGTCGAGGGCGCGGACGCCGTGCTCCTCGTCGTCCCCTCGGGCGCCGTGCGCGAGACGGCGCGCACCCTCGCGGCCCATCTCGCGCCCGGCGTGCCGGTCTGTCTCGCCGCGAAGGGCGTCGAGGTCGGCACCGACAAGCTGATGAGCCGGGTCGTGGCGGAGGAACTGCCCGAGAACCCCGTCGCCGCCCTCTCCGGCCCCAACTTCGCCGGCGAGGCGGCGACCGGCCACCCCACCGCCGCCACCATCGCCTCGGCCGGCGACTTCGGCGCGGGGGCGGAGGCCACGGTCGCGGTCCGCCTCGCCGTCGCGCTCGGCACCGAGAGCTTCCGGCCCTACGTCTCCGACGACCTCGTCGGCGTGGAGATCGGCGGCGCCCTCAAGAACGTCATCGCGATCGCCTGCGGCATCGCCGTCGGCGCAGGCTTCGGCGAGAACACGCGCGCCGCGCTGATCACGCGCGGCCTCGACGAGATGAAGCGCCTCGCCGAGCCGCTCGGTGGCCGGCGGGAGACGGTGACCGGCCTCGCCGGGATCGGGGACCTCGCGCTGACCTGCTCCTCGCCGACTTCGCGCAACATGCGCCTAGGGCTGGAACTCGGACAGGGCCGCAAGCGCGCCGACTGCTTCGACGGCGAGCCGGTCGTGGTGGAGGGCGAACGCAACGCCCTATCCGTCACCGATCTCGCCCGCGCGCACGGCGTCGACCTGCCGATCTGCGAGTCGGTGCGCGCCATCCTGCACGACGGCGCCTCGATCGCGCAGACCTTCGCCGCGCTCTGGGCCCGCCCGCTGGAGGGCGAGCCGAAGGCGCTCTCGCTCTCGCTCGCCCACCCCGCGGCCGCGAAGGCCGCCGGGCACTTCAAGGAGCGGATGCGGTGACGGGGCCGAGCGCCGCCGTCGCGCCGCCCCTCTCGGACCGTCGCCCGGTCCCCGCCACCGATCTCGACGGCGCCTTCCTCGGCGGATCGGAGGCGGACCGCGCCTTCTCGAGACGCTCTGAGCCGAGACGCCGGCGCCCTGGCCCGACCACGTGGTCGGCGACGTCGGCGCCACCATCGCCGAGATCGTGTTCGAGGCGCCGGGGTGTGGCCGCGTCCGTCCGATCCCCGCGCTCGAGCCCGAGATCGACAGGCTCTGGGCCGACGCCGGCCCGAGGGTCCGCGCCGCACTCGACGGCGCGCCGGGTCTCGCGCTCCTGCCCGCGCCCTTCCGCTTCCGCGTGAGCCACGACTACGATTCGGCCGCATTCGATGCGGGAGTGATCGCGACCGTCGCCGCCTTGGGCCACGACCACCCGATCTCCGCCGACCGCTTCTTCGACGTGCCGCCCCAAGAGCGTCTCCAAGGGCCGGTCGCTGCGCCGCCTTCCGCGCCATCCCGACGTCGACGAGTCCCGCATCCTCGCCGCCGGCGACACGCTCGACGACCTCTCCATGCTCGCCTGCGGCGTTTCCGCGGTCGCCGTCGGCGGTTCGGGCCGGTCCTCATCGCCGAACTCGGCGAGGCCCCGCACCTTCACCGGGTCGAGGCCCTCGGCGCCGGCGGCATCCTCGAGGCGATCGTCGCGCTGGGCCTGCATCCGGCCTCGCCGCAGCCGGAGGCTTCCCGATGACCGCACAAGCCGACGCCGCGTCCGAGGCCGTCGCGCCCGCGCCGCTCTCGAAGCAATCCGACGTCGTGATCGTCCACCACCGCCAGCCCTGCGAGGAGGAGATGGTCCACGGTCGGGTCGCGCGGCGCGAGAACGAGAGCCCCGACGGCATCGCGCCGACGCTCGAGAGCTTCTGCGGCGTCGGCAAGGGCGCGTGGGTCGCCCGGAGACTGGCGGAGCAACCCGCCGATCCCGGCCTCGAACGGCGAGAGGAGATCACCGACGCCTACGGAACATACGTCGTGAGCCGACTGCCGCTGCGCGAGGATCAGGTCCGCGGCTTCTACCGCATCACCTCGAAGGAGGCGTGTTGGCCGACCCTACACTGCTTCAAGGAGAAGTACGATTACGACCCGGGTCGACTGGCCACGTTCCCCCAAAGTGAGCTGGGCCTTCGCCGAGGCCGCGGCCGAGGAGGCGGCGGAGGGCACCGTGGTCTGGATCCGCGACTACGACCTCCGGCTCCTGCCCGAATATCTGCGCCGTTTGCGGCCCGATAGGCGCATAGCCTTCTTCCGACACACGCCCTTCCCCTCGGCGGACATGTTCAACGTCCTGCCCTGGCGCTCGGAGATCGGCCGCAGCCTCCTTTTCCTGCGACGTCGTCGGCGTCCACCTCCCCCGCCACGCCGTGAACTTCGTCGCCAGCGGGCTGCATGGCGCTGTCGGAGCGGATGGCGCCCACGTCCTTCGCCTGGCACGGCCGGATCGTCCGCGTCGGCGCCTTCCCCGTCGGCGTCGACTCCGCCTGACTCGCCGAGATCGCGCGCTCCGAGGAGACCGCCGCCAGGCGCGCCGAGATCCGCGAAGAGATCGGGCCCGACTGCAGGACGATCGTCTCGATCAGCGCCAACCGCAACATGACCGCCTGCGAGGAGGTTCAGACCGAGATCGAGCAGATCGCCGGGCGCATCAACTCCCGCTTCGGAACCTTCGCACGACAGCCGGTGGCGCTGATCGGCACGGCGATCCCGTTCCGCGACTTCGTCGCCTGCTGCCAGACCGCCGACGTCGCCTCGATCACGCCGCTGTCGGACGGCCTTGACCTCGTCGTCAAGACGTTCCGCGCCGCCCACGGCGACGGGGCGCTGGTGTTCCCCGAATTCACCGGCGTCGCGGTGGAGCTCTCCGAGCCCGTGCTCACCAGCCGGTTCAGCCACCGCTCCATGGACAGCGCCATCGACCAGGACGTCGACATGGCGGAGGAGGAGCCGCGCGACCGCCTGGCCGTGCTCCGCCGAAAAGGTCGCCGCCTACGACGTCCGCGCCTGGGCGGAGGAGCAGCAACGCCTGTTCGCGCTCTGCCGCCCGCGCCGTCCCGCGACCCGAGCGCGGCCGCCTCCGGGCGGGAGGCGACACTCGCCGCCGCACATCCGCTTGCCGAACCGACGTCCCCGCCTCGCGCCGATCCACCCGAAGGCTCGCCGACGGCGTCGAGGCCGCGAGCCTCGCCGTCCGGCAGGTCTTGATCGAGGAGATGCCGTCGAGCCGCCCCCCCCGCGGGGGCAGGAGGACGTGCGCCTCGTGAAGCGCGAGGTCGCGGTCGCGAGGTCGGCCGGTACGGTATGCGGCGCGCCCGCCCGACCTCCATCCATCCGGCCCGCGCCTCCGAACGGATTCGACGCCGCGGACGGCGCGTCTCATGGCGACCCCGCCACGGCGTTTCTCCTCCGCCGGAGCGTGGGGCGTCTTGCCGAGCGTCTCATCCCGGGTGCCGGCATTCCAGCCCACTCTCTCCGTATCGAGCGGATCGCCGCCCGTCGGAGGTCTTGCTCGGCCTCGCGCTCACGCGGTTCGGCCGGGCGCGACTTTTTCAGGGCGAGGCGCCGGCATCCCCGGGGAGGCCGAACTCGATCAGCAGGGTGCGCTGCATCAGGCTGGCGTTGTCGTCGGTCACGACGAGGATCCGCGTTCGCCCGGCCGCGTCCCGCCACGCCGCCACGCCCTCCGCGTTGTCGGCGTCGTCCCCCGGCAGGGCGTCGAGCAGGATCTCGCCCTCCACCAGTGCGTCGCCGTCGACCCGAAAGCGCCAGACCGCGAAGCGGAAGCCGAGCGCGCGCGAAAACGTGCGCGTCAGCAGGATGAGACGGCCGTCCGGCGTGAAGTCCGCGCCCACCGCCATCTTGCGGCCGAGCCGGGGGATGGCGGTCCGCGTGACGGCGCCGTCGGGGGCGATCCACCAGGCGCTGAAGTCGTCCTCGCCCGGCGAGGGTCGTTCGCGCACCGCGAGGAGCCGGCCGTCGGGCGCGACGGCCAGCGCCTCCATGCCCTCGTTCGGATGACCCGCCTCGATCCGCTCGGGCCCCGGCAGCGGCCGCTCCGCCGCCGAGGTCCCGTCGAAGCGGCCCAGCCGCGGAACACGCTCGAACGAGACGACGCGCGGCCCCGCGAGCGCGGGATCGGAGATCGCCAACCCCTCGGAGTCCCTCAGGGCGAAGGCCGGGGCGCCGCCATCCGGGCCGATCAGCGGATGCAGCCGGGGCTCGGCGAGGCCGACCAACCTGTCGCCTTTGCGGACCAGCCGCGCCTCGAACCAGAGCCCGCGGTCGCTGATCGCGACGATCCGGTCGCCGTCGGCCGAGATCTCGAGCCCCGAGAACCCGCCGAACGCCGGCGCGGGCGATCGAAGCTCGAGCGCCGAAAGGCGCTGCAGTCGGGCGCGGGGCGCCGGGTCTCCCCCCCAAGGGCGCGCCTCGACCTCGATCGGCCCCGAGGCGGGCGGGGCGTCGCAGGCGGCGAGCATCGAGGCGGCGAGGAGGGCCGCCGCGGCGCTACTCCGCATCGACCAACGCGGCGCAGGCGCCGGGCAGATCGGCCAGGGTCATGACGTCACGGCGGCGCACCGGCGGCGTCTCCGGCTTCGGCGGGTTCAGCGCCTCGTCGGTGAACCACCAGGCGAGGGTCTCGTCGCAGCCGTCGCCCGGCGGCGGCGGGGGCTGGTCCTCGCAGGCTGCGGCGTCCGGCGGGCAGGCGAGGCGGACATGGACATGTGCATCGTGCCCCCACCAGGGCCGGACCGTCCCCAGCCAGGCGCGCGGCGGCGGCACGGCGCGGCAGAGCTCGGCCTTGATCGCGGCGTTGACGAAGAGGCGCGCGACGGCCGGATCCTCCGCCGCCGCGCGAACCAGGGCGACGTGGCCCGGCGTCCAGCGGCCGTTCACCCCGCGCCGGTCCGCCGCGACGACCGAAGGCGCGCCCATCCGCTCGCGCTCGGCTCGGTCGGCCGGCTCGATGGGCCCCGGCCGCAGCCAGACGTCGAGGTCGAGCCCGATCTGGTGGGAACTGTGGCCGCTCGTCATGGGACCGCCGCGAGGCTGGCTGACGTCCCCGACGAGCAGCCGCGGCCAGCCCGACGCCTGAGCCGCCGGCGCGAGACGGTGCAGGAAGGCGAGGGCGGCCGGATGTCCCCAGTTGCGGTTGCGCGAGAGGCGCACGGCCTGCCATCCGGGCGCCGTCTCGGGGATCTCGACCGCGCCGGCGAGGCAGCCTTCGGCATGGCGGCCCAGCGGCGACGGCGCATGCTCGGAGCCCTGCTGCGCAGCCCCGAAGAGGGACTTGGCGAGCGGCTCGGCCGCCGCCGGCGCCGCGAGGAGCGCCGCGGCGAGAAGCGCGAAGAGACGGGACGCCCTCATGCCGCCGTGGGCTCCAGCCGCCCGCGCACGGGACCGAGCATGAGCAGACCGACGACGAAAAGCGCGATCACCGGCGCGATCCCGGCCTGCTGGCTGCCCGTCCAGCCCGTCGTGAGCGCGACGGCGAAGGGGGCGAGGAACGCGGTCGCCTTGCCGGAAAGGGCGTAGAGCCCGAAGGCCGCCGTCATGCGCTCCTCCTCCGCCTCCGCCACCAGCAGCGTCCGCGACGCGGCCTGCAGCGCCCCGCCCCCCGCGCCGACCAGGGCGCCGACGAGATAGAACAGGACGTCGGGCGCGGTCGACCCCTCGGCCAGTGGCAAGACGAAGAGCACCGCGTCGCGGCTGACCGATACGGCGAGAGCGGAGGCCGCGATGAGCACGAGCACGCAGACCGTCACCACCGGCTTGGGCCCGAAGGCCGAATCGGCCCGTCCGCCGAACCATGCGCCGACGGCGCCGACCACGGCCGCGACGATCCCGAACACGCCCACCTGCACGATCGACCAGCCGAGCATCCCGGCCGCGTAGATCCCTCCGAAGGTGTAGAAACCGTTGAGCCCGTCCCGGTAGAACATCGAGGCTCCGAGGAACCAGGCGAGCCCCGGGCGCTCCGGCAGCGCCCGCAGCGACGCGCCGAGCTCGCGCAGCCCGCGTCGGGCGGCGCCCTGCGACGGCCCTGTCCGCTGGGCGTCGGGCGTCCAGAGGAACAGCGGAATCACGAAGACGACGTACCACAGCGCGGTGAAGGGCCCGACGGCGCGCGTGCCCTCCCGCGTCTCGGGGTCGAGCCCGAGGATCGGAGGCCGACCCGACAGCGTCACGCCCGCCTCGTTCTCGGCGAACAGGAGCAGCATCAGCGCCAGCGCGACGACGCCGCCCGCGTAGCCCAGCGCCCAACCCGCGCCGGAGAGCCGCCCCAGCTCGGCGCGCGGCGCGAGATCCGGCATCATCGCGTTGGTGAAAACGGTCGCGAACTCCGCCCCGATCAGCGCCGTCACGAAGGCGACGAGCACCAGCACCGGCGCCGCCTCGCCCGGCGCCGAGAACCAGAGCGCCGCCGAGCCGCCGACATAGAGCGTCGAGAAGGCGAGGATCCAAGGCTTGCGCGGCCCCGTCGCGTCCGCGAGGGCGCCGAGGACCGGCGCCAGCAGCGCGACGGCGAGCCCGCCGAGCGTCGCCGCCCAGCCCCACATCGCCTGCCCCGCGACGGGGTCGGACGCCACGGCCGACGCGAAGTAGGGGGCGAAGACGAAGGTCACGATCAGCGTATGGAAGGGCTGTGCAGCCCAGTCGAACAGCATCCAGCCGCTGCGCGCGCGGGCGCCGGCCGCGGCGCCGGGCTTGACGGACGGGGCGGAGCGCATGCGGTCTCCAAGTGGACGCCTCGGGCAGTCGACCCTGCCCGCAACCGCGGGAGCCGGCAAGCGCAGGATGACTCAGGTCAAGGCGCCGCACGTCGCGAACGTCTGGAATGACCGATCAAGAAGTTCAACCCGGAGGAAACGCCATGATCTCCCGCGAAGACATAATCGGCATGTGCGGACTCACGGAGGCGGAAGTGGACGCGGTGGGGGAACATGAGCATCTGGGGGAGGTGGCGGCGGCGTGCCTGGGCGCCTATCTGCTGCACGAAGCGCATGGCTCGGAGCGCATCGCGGAGATGATCCGCGACGATGTCCGGGCCTCGCTGCGGCGGGGCGACAGGGGCCACGCCAAGGAACTGCTGGCCGCGCTTAGGCACTTCTTGAGCGAGCACCCGGAAGCCATGCGCTGATTGCATGGCTGCCTTGCGTTCTGGGTGCTAGCTTGAAGGAATTGCGACAGCCTATAAGCGCCATCAGGTTTCCTTAAGAACCCCCCTGAGAAACGGAAGGAGACGGCGCGATGCTCGACGCGACCGACATGACCTCCTTCACCAACGATCAGGGCGCGCGCGCGCGGAAGCTTTTTTCCGCGGTTGTGCTCGCAGCCCTCGACGACGCGGTGATGGAGCAGCGAAAAAACGGCACGGGCGTGGAGAACATCGCCCGCTGGGCCCGCTCGCGCGACGGGCGGGAGGTGCTCACCTGCGCGGGGATCGACCCCAACGAGCGTACGGTGAAGGGCCTCATGGAGTTCGTGGCGAAGGGGATCCGCACCTCCGTCGCGCTCCGCGGCGAGCGCGACGAGGAGGAGGAGACGGCTGCGGCCGCCTGACTTCCGCCACGATTTCGTCCAGATCGAACCCCCCGCGGCCGAGCCGCGGGGGGTTCGCGTTCGTGGGCGGTCAGCCATGCGCCCGGTGCATGGATTCACGCGACGGCAACGAATCGAGTTCGGGTATTGTTCCCGACGGTTCGGGCGCGATGGCGCGCCGCCGGGACCGTCCCGCGGCCCCGACGCGGACCGGGACGCCGGTTCCGCGTGAAAATCCGTCCCGTTTCGGGACGAACACGCCCGGCCGGCGACGGAGATCCTTCAGGCCTGAAGCACCGGGCGGCGCGATCACGCTGCGTTGACGCCGCGCGCGCTCTTCTGACCCGGGACGCCCGCCTCGGGCGCGGCGAGGTCAGGAGGAGAGAGCCATGGTCGACTACTACAGCCTGGGCCCGCACAAGCGGATCTCGGACATCGTGTTCGCGGGGAGCCACGACGCCTCGATCACCACGGGCGCCAAGAACGTGCGCACGCAGGCCGGCGGGATCATGCAGCAGGCGATGGCGGGGGTGCGGATCTTCGATCTGCGGATCCTGGCCCAGCGCACCGGGGACGGCGCCTCGCTGGTCGGCTATCACGGCGGCAAGTCCGGCAAGAAGAAGCTGACCATGACGCACGCGCGCACCGGCAACCGCTTCAAGCTGAAGACGCATTCCTCGATGAGCAAGCTCGGCGGCGGTTTCGGGGAGAAGCTGTCGACGATGCTGGCGGAGGCGCGGTCCTTCGTGAAGGAGAAGAAGCAGACCGAGTTCCTGATCTTCAAGTTCGACAAGTGCACCAATTACCCGCTCATCGCGGAATACTGCGTCGAGATCCTCGGCGACGCGATCTACCGGCCCGTCGGCGAGTTCGCCAAGCGCACGCTCGACGACCTCAAGGGCCAGGTCGTGTGCGTGTTCCCCGACAGCGCGCTGGCCGAGATCTCGGCCCATGGCGAGGACGACGGCATCATCGGCTTCCGCAGCCTGAAATCCGACAAGGGGCCGCCGAAGCCGTATGACGCGAAATACAAGGGCCTGCAATACATGGGCAAGGGCGGGACCGACTGGAAGAAGGTCTGGAAAAGCAAGACGGGCAAGATGTCCGAGAACTTCGGCAAGCAGTCGAAGCTGATGGGCAAGATGGCGGCGATCGAGGACCAGTCGGCGGGCGACGTCCTCGGCATGATGTACTGGACCTCGACCGGGCTGAAACAGAGCATCGAGACGCGCAACGACGTGATGTGGACCAAGACCGGCGTACGCCGCATGAAGCAGCTTTGGGAGGAGGCGCTGGAGGACGCCGTCGGCGCGCAGCTGAAGAACCAGCAGGCGAAATACATGGACTACGGCGACCGCCAGCAGATGAAGGCGTTCATCCCGAACATCGTGATGATCGACTTCGCGGATCCGGGGAAGTGCCAGACGATCTACGACCTGAACTTCATGGCCGAGCAGCGCCTGTCCGACGCGGTGACGGAGTGGGTGCGGCAGAACGCGGCCTGAGCCGGGCGGGGCGGGCGGCGCGCCCGCCCGCTCAGAAGGCGATGCCGGAGACGGCGGCGACGACCTTGTCCGGCGCCGTCGGCGCCCCGGCCCCGGCCTCGCCCCGCAGCAGGACCGGCCCGGCGACGAGCAGCGCCACGACCGCGACGACGGCGGCGTATTCGGCGACGGTGCGGAGGGCGGGGGAGATCGCGGGACGGGTCATGGCGGGCGGGCCTTCGGGAGTCGTTGCCGGTGAGCGAAGGTTGCGCGCAGGGGCGTGATCCGGGCGTGACAGAATGGCGGATAGACTGTGCAGATACGAGGCGTGCCGGCACCGGCGGGCGTTAGGGCTCATCTCGATGCCCCTACCAAAATTCGTGGCGTATGCACTCGAATTTCCTGCTTTAAAAGATCAATTAGACTCTCAGCGTTCCCTAATAGAAACGATAAAGTTCTATTAATTCAGGGAACGTTGAATATATTATGCCTATTCCGATCATGATAGTTCCAAATTCAGCAAACGCTATGCCTGAAATATGTGATTCCTCAATCTTATTACCTAATCTTCTCTCTATGCCCTTTATTTCTTTTTGTACCAAATTCATTTCATTGTCGATTTTTTCACGATAACTCCAGAACTCTTCAGAAGCCGAATCAATTCTTTCATCTATTTGATTCATTTTTTGCCTGATCGCCTCAAGCCTATCGTCTATCGTTGAATCAGTCTTGTAGACAAAGGGTGCCTTCACGCGCAGCCGGGCCCCAGCGGCCCCCGCCGCAGCGCCTGAAATCTTGAAATTCGTATGATTCCGCGCGAAAGGGACCGACCTAACCCATTCTGCAACCCGCTCTACGAGCGTCTTTTTCTCAAAGTACTTTGCTAGCATGCTAAGCTCATACAGAATAAGAAATATTCCAATCATCTGACAAAAGACACCATATAATCTAATAGAAAATTCACTATTGTCGATAAAGCTCAATAAAAAAGGGAATATTGAAATTGATAGCAATATTATTAACGCAAGCTTTGCTTGCCACAGC
>JAWLFJ010000051.1:0-25967 GCA_041685625.1 Paracoccaceae bacterium
CCTCGACCGAGCAGCGCCCCGGCCTGATCCCCGGCTACGAGACCCTGAAGCTCGCCATGGCCGACCGCGAGGCCCATTACGGCGACCCCCTCCACAGCGAGATCCCGGTCGAGACCCTGCTCTCCCGCACCTATGCGGACGCGCGCCGCGCCCTGATCGCGGAGGAGGCCTCGACCGAGCAGCGCCCCGGCCTGATCCCCGGCTACGAGGCCCGCGCCGAGGCCGCGATCCGCCGCGCGAACGCCCCCGCCCGCGCCGCCGGCGCCGGGGCGGGCGAGCCCACCATGGCCCATCTCGCCGCCGGCGCCGCCGCAGGCGGCGCGATACCGAAAGACGCCGCCGCAGCAGGCGGCGCGATCCCCAAGGACCGCGCCACCCCGGTCTCCGAGAAGGGCGACACCGTCCATCTTGACGTGATCGACCGCTGGGGGAACATGGTCTCCGCCACCCCCTCCGGCGGCTGGCTGCAGTCCTCGCCGGTGGTCCCCGGCCTCGGCATGCCGCTCAACTCCCGCGCCCAGATGTTCTGGCTGGAGGAGGGGCTGCCCACCTCCCTCGCGCCGGGACGGCGCCCGCGCACCACGCTCTCGCCCTCGATGGCCTTCCACGCGGACGGGACCGGCCTCGCCTTCGGCACCCCGGGCGGGGACCAGCAGGACCAGTGGCAGCTGATCCTCCTCCTCCGCCTCGTCCATCACGAGCGGAACCTTCAGGCCGCCATCGACGCGCCCCTCTTCCACACCTGGCACGCGCAGGCGAGCTTCGAGCCCCGCGCCGCCAGGCCCGGCCACCTGATGGTCGAGCCCGCCTTCGGCGAGGCGGTCCTCGACGCCCTCCGCGCCCGCGGCCACGCCCTCGAGGTGGCCGAGCCCTGGAGCGTCGGGCGCCTCGTCGCCGCCGCGCGCGACCCCTCCGGCCTGCTCAGGGCCGGCGCCACCCCGCGGCTGATGCAGGCCTACGCCATTGGCCGCTGACGGCGCCCGCCTCCGGGCCGAGCTTCCGGGCCTCCTCGCCGCCCACGCCGCCGGCGTCCTCGGCGCGCTGATCGCCATGGGGATCGGCGCGCCGCTCCCCTGGCTGCTCGGCGGCCTCTTCGGCTCGGCCGCCCTCGTCTCGGCCTTCCCCCGCGGCCTCGGCGCGCCCTGGCGCCCGCAGGTCACGCTCCGCAACGTCTTCGTCGTCGTCATCGGCGTGATGATCGGCGGCGCCTTCACGCCGGAACTGCTGTCGTCCCTGCCCGGCTGGGGGCCGAGCCTCCTCGGCCTCCTCGTCTTCACCGTCGCCGCGCAGCTCCTCGTCTACGCCGCCTACCGCCGCGCCGGGATGGACCCCGCCACCGCCTGGTTCGGCGCCTCGCCCGGCGGCCTGCTCGAGAACATCGTGCTGGGCGAGCAGGCGGGCGGCGACGTGCGGCGCATCACCGTGCTCCAGTTCGGCCGCATCGCCGCCGCGGTGACGCTGGTGCCGATCCTCTACAGCCTCTGGACCGGCACGGCCGTCGGCTCCGCGGCGGGCGAGCGTTTCGGCGCCGGCGCCCCGCTCGGGCCGCTCGACGCGCTGATCCTCGTCGCCTCCGGCGTGATCGGCTACGCCGGCGCGCGCCGCCTGAGGATTCCCGCCGGCGTCATCGTCGGCCCGGTGCTGGTCAGCGCCGCCGTCCACGGCCTCGGCCTCACCCACGGGCAGGTGCCGCAGGGGCTGGTGGCGCTGGCGCAGCTGATCGTCGGCGTCGGCCTCGGCCTGCGCTTCGGCGGCCTCGCGCCGCGGGACATGGGCCGCGCGCTCGGCCTCTCGGCCGCCTCGGTGCTCGCCATGCTGGCGCTGGCCCTCGCCATCGCGCTCGCCGCCGCGCCGCTCTCGCTCGAGGGGCCGGCGGCGCTGGTGCTCTCCTACGCGCCCGGCGGCATCATCGAGATGGGGCTGATCGCGCTCTCGCTCGGCGCCAACCCCGTGTTCGTCACCGCCCACCACGTCGCGCGCGTGCTCTTGAGCGTCACGCTCCTGCCCTGGCTGTTCCGCCGGCTCTTCGCGCCTTAGGGGTCTGACCGAGAGGGTGAGGCTCCGGGCAAGGATGCGATCTCGCCGCGGCGAGCGCGGGTCCGCTCTATGCGGAACGGGACATCCATCCCGCTCGGCGCGGCATCGTCGGCGGCGCTTCGATCGCTCCGACGGCCGCGCCTTCACCGAGAAGCCGCATGCGGCCGTCGGGCTCGACGTCGCGCGGGCCGCCCACGCCGTCATGCTCACCGTTCACGAGACGTCCCGGACCCAGGCGCTCGACCGAACCCGGCCTCGGCCTGCCACTGAAAAAGAGCCGCGGCACGACCCTGACGCAGGACTGCAGGCGCCGCGGCGCGCCCACGCGCTTCGCCGACCTGAAGGTCCGCGCCGGCGAGGTCGTCAGGCGGAACATGCAGCGACGCCGCCGACGAGGGTTCATCCGCTTGCCTCGAACGCGCTCGAGCGCGACGTCATCGGCCGGACGGTCGCGCACATGATCCTTGACGACCCTGGCGCGCACGAGCACGCACAGGTCAGTGCCTGGTTCGATGGGCGCCCGCGCCGGACCTTGGGTTTCGGGCCGACCTGCGGCCCCCTGTTCAACGCCTTGGAGGGCTTCTTCGCGAAGCTGCCCCGACCACGCCTGAAGCACGGCGTCTTCCGTTCCGTCGTCGAGCCGCAGGCCGCCATCAACCGCCTCGTCGACGAGCCCGACCGAAGCCCGAAGCCCTTCCGTCTGGCGCGCCGACCCAGACGCCGTCCTCGCGGCGAAGTCCCGAGGAGTTCAGGCGTCGGATCCGTGCCGCTAGACCCTCCCCCCGGCGTCGATCCTGCCCAACAGGCTCTTCGCGTCCCGCAGGGTCGCGTCCCGCTTCTCCTCCTTCATCCGGTCCCAGGTCGCGTAGACCCGCGCGACCCGCGGATTGGAGGCGAAGCGTTCCCGGTGTCGAACCATGAAGTCCCAGTAGAGCGGGTTGAACGGGCAGGCGTGCTCCCCCGTCCGGTCCCGCACCTTGTAGCGGCACCCGGAGCAATGATCCGACATCTTGTCGATGTAGTTGCCGCTCGCCGCATAGGGCTTCGAGGCCACCACGCCGCCGTCCGCGAACTGGCTCATCCCGATCACGTTCGGCGCCTCCACCCACTCGTAGGCGTCCGCGTAGACCGCGAGATACCACTCGTGCACCTGCCGCGGCTCGACCCCGACCAGCATCGCGAAGGTCCCCGTCACCATCAGCCGCTGGATGTGGTGGGCGTAGGCCTCCTCCCGCGTCTGCGTGACCACGGCCCGGATGCAGGCCATGTCCGTCTCGCCGGTCCAATAGAACGCCGGCAGCGGCCGCCCCGCGCCCAATTCGTTCCGCTCGACGTAATCCGGCCCCTCCAGCCAATAGACCCCGCGGACGAACTCCCGCCAGCCGAGGATCTGGCGGATGTAGCCCTCCACCGCGTTGATCGGGGCCCGTCCCTCGCGCCACTCGCGCTCCGCCCGCCGGCAGAGCTCCAGCGGGTCCAAGAGCCCGCAATTCAGATACTGCGACAGGAAGGAGTGGTAGAGGAACCGCTCCCCCTCCAGCATCGCGTCCTGGTAATCCCCGAAGCGCGGCAGCGCGTGGCGGAGGAAACGGTCCGCCGCAGCCTCCGCATCCGCCCGCGTCACCGCGTAGCGGAACGGCGAGAGATCGCCCCAGCCGCCCGGAAAACGCGCCTCGACCAGATCCAGCGCCTCACGCGTCACGTCGTCGGTCTGAAACGTCGGCGGCTCCGGAAACTCCAGGTCCTCGTCCGCCGGCTTGCGGTTGTCGTGGTCGAAGTTCCACTTTCCGCCCGCCGGCTCGTCCCCGTCCATCAGGATGCCGTAGCGCTTCCGCATCTCGCGGTAGAAGAACTCCATCCGGAGCGCCTTGCGCCCCTTCGCCCAGTCCGCGAACTCCGCCTTCGTCGCGAGGAACCGCCGGTCCTGCAGCAGCTTCACCGGCACGCCGAGCGCGTCCTCCCAGCCCTCCATCGCCGTCTGCAGCCGCCACTCGCCGGGCTCCGTGGCGATCACCCCGGCCGCGCCGTGCCGCTCCAACGCCCGGCGCACCTCGCCCTCGAGGCTCCCCGCGTTCTCGGCATCGTCGAGCGTGACGTAATCCACCGTCCAGCCGAGGCCCCGCAACTCCTCCGCGAAGTGCCGCATCGCGCTGAACAGGAACGCGATCTTCTTGCGGTGATGGGGGACGTAGGACGCCTCCTCCATCACCTCCGCCATCAGCACCACGTCCCGCTCCGGGTCCGCCGCCTCCAGCGCCGCGATCCCGGGGGCTAGCTGATCGCCCAGCACCAGCACCACGCGCGGGCTCACCACTCGACGACCTCGCCCTTCCAGTCGCGGAAGGTCCCCGTCGCCTCCGACCTGAGCGAGTCGAGCACGGAAAGCAGCCGCTCCGCGCTCTCGTCGGGCGAAAGCGTATCGAGATCGCCCCGCCGTCCCTCGGTCAGCTCGGTCCGCACCGTCCCCGGATGCAAAGCCGCCACCACGCACTTCTTGTGCGTGCGCCAGAGCTCGATCGCTGCGCAGCGGATCAGCTGGTTCAAGGCGGCCTTCGAGGCGCGATAGCCCATCCATCCGCCGAAGCCGTTGTCGCCGATCGAGCCGACGCGCGCCGAAAGCGCCGCCACCGCCGTCGGCTCGCGCCGCGCGATCAGCGGCTTGAAGTGCTTGATGACGAGGGCCGGCCCGGTGGCGTTCAGCGCGAACTGCTTCGCCATCGCCTCGGGTTCGACATGCTTGAACGCCTTCTCCGGACCGTTCCCGTCGATCTCGAGCGCGCCGGTGGCGATGAACAGCAGATGGATCTCGCCCCCCACCCGCTCGGCGGCCTCCGCCACGGTCTCCTCGCGCGTGACGTCGAGCCCGTCGGTCGATCGCCCGAGCCCGATCGCTTCGCCGCATCGCGGATCGTCCTGCAGCCGTCGCATCACGGCCGAGCCGATCCCCCCCGTCGCGCCGATCACCACGGCGCGGTATCCGTCCGGCAATCTGTCCATGGCCCGGGCAAATGGCGCCGCGTCCCGCGCCGTCCAGCGAACCGCGGCGCCCCGCCTCAGGCGCGGCCGCCCCGACTGCGGGGCTCGGCCGCCCGGCGACCCCGGCGTCAGCCTCCGGCCGTCTCGCGCAGCTTCTGGCGCAGCAGGTCGATCGGCTTCGGCCCGCCCGAGGTCTCGAAATGCCAGTAGGTCCAGCCGTTGCAGCTCGGCGCGCCTTCCAGCGCCGCGCCGACCTGATGGATCGAGCCGCGCACCTCGTGCGCCACGAGGGTCCCGTCGGCGCGGACCTTCGCGCGCCGGCGCCCGCAAGGCGAGGAGAGCCAGCTTCCCGGCGTGAGCAGACCGGCCTCCACCAGACGCCCGAACGGGATCCGCGGCGCCGCCCGGCGCGACGGCGCGACCGAGACCGCGTCCGCCGCCGCCGGCGTCACCGCCGCGATCCGCGCTTCCGCGATCGCGCGGTACCCGGCGTCCCGCTCTATGCCGAGCCAACGCCGCCCGAGCCGCTTCGCCACGGCGCCCGTGGTGCCAGAGCCGAAGAACGGATCAAGAACAAGATCCCCCGGCTTGCTCGTGCCCACCATGATCCGGTGCAGAAGCGCCTCCGGCTTCTGCGTCGGATGCGCCTTGCGCCCGGCCTCGTCCCGCAGACGTTCCGCCCCGGTGCAGATCGGCATGGTCCAGTCGGAGCGCATCTGCACGTCGTCGTTCAGCGCCTTCAACGCCTCGTAGTTGAAGGCGTATTTCCCGCCCTCCTCGCGCGCCGCCCAGATCAGCGTCTCATGCGCGTTGGTCAGGCGCCGGCCGCGGAAGTTCGGCATCGGGTTGGACTTGCGCCAGATCACGTCGTTCAGGATCCAGAAGCCCGCGTCCTGCAGCGCGGCGCCCACCCGGAACACGTTGTGATAGGAGCCGATCACCCAGAGCGCGCCCTCGGGCTTCAGCACGCGCCGCGCCTCCGAGAGCCAGGCCCGCGTGAACCGGTCGTAGGCCGCGAAGCCGTCGAAGCGGTCCCAGGCGTCGTCCACGGCGTCCACGCGGGAATTGTCCGGCCGATGCAGCTCGCCCTTCAGCTGAAGATTGTAGGGGGGGTCCGCGAAGACCAGATCGACCGACCCCGCCGGCAGCGAGGCCATCACCTCGATGCAGTCCCCCGGCAGGATGATGTTCTCGGGCGTCGTCTCCGACGCCTCCCCGCGCTTGTTCATGACCGCGCCTCCGCCACGCCTCGTCGACGCGGACCATGCGCGGAAAGCGATTCGCGGTCAATTTGTTTCTTGGAATCAGTTGGTTACAGATCGACCTTCAAGCAACATGTTGTGGATGGGCTTGAAGCTGCGCCGATGATGTTGCGTCACGCCCAAGCGCTTGAGCGCCTCGACATGCTCCGGCGTGCCGTAGCCGCGGTTGCGCTCCCACCCGTAGCCCGGCGTCTCCGCGGCCAGATCCTCCATCAGAAGGTCGCGCGCGGTCTTCGCGAGGATCGAGGCCGCGGCGACCGAGACCGAGCGCGCATCGCCCTGCACCACGGCCTCCGCCTCGCAGCCGAGACCCGGCGGCGTCCGGTTGCCGTCCACGAGCGCGAAGGCCGGCGCCGCGGCAAGGCCCGTCACCGCCCGCACCATGGCGAGGTCGGCGGCGCGCCCGAGCCCCAGCCGGTCGATCTCCTCGACGCTCGCGAAGGCCACCGCCCAGACCGCGCAGTCCCGGATCGACGCGGCGAGTTCGCTCCGCCGCTCCGCCGTCAGCATCTTCGAATCGGCCAGCCCCTCCGGCGCCGCCCCCGCCTCGAAGCTCACCGCCGCGGCGAAGACCGGCCCCGCCCAGGGCCCGCGACCGGCCTCGTCGACGCCGCAGATCGGCGCGCGCACGCCAAGCCGCGCGCGCAGCGCAGTCTCGAGCCCGTCGTCGGCGAGGGTAAGGGGCGGCAGGGCGACATCCTCCGTCATCGCGGGCTGACTAGCGGCATCACGGCCCGCCGCCAAGTCTCGCCTCCGGTCGGAGCCGGGATCGGAGGGCGACGACGGCGCGCGGCCGGATCCGGCGGCCCCATGACGGCCGGCGCCGCGCGCCGGAGGCGGAGGCGGAGGCGGAACCGCCCCGCGCCGGCGGGTGGAGACCTCGCGGGTCAGACCACGCCGAGTTCGACCGCGGCGAGGCCGTCGATCTCGTAGACCAGCGAGGCCCCCTTGCCGGGGAAGCGGGTGCGGGCCGCGGAACCGGTGATGACGACCTCTCCGGCGGCGATCGTCTCTCCCCTGGCGCCGAAATGGTTCAAGACGGCGGCGAAGGACTCGAGGGGAGCGGCGGCGCCGGTGTGCACGTGTTCGGGTATCGTTCCGGTCTGTTTCACCGTCGCGGGCAACGCGTTCAGGTCGAGATCGCGCCAGCCGGTGAGTTCCGGGCCGAGCACGGCCCCGCCGCACCAGGCGTTGTCCGCGATCAGGGTCAGGACGTCGAGCGCGGCGTAGTCGGCCGAGCGGTCCTCGATCAGCTCGAAGGCCGGGCGGACGGAGCCGAGGAGGGCGGGGATCTCCTCGGCGCGCCACGGCTCGGCGCGCGGAGGGACGTCCTGCGCCGGGATCAGCGCGAGTTCGAATTCGAGGCCGAGGCGGTTGAAGGCGTCGGCCCGGATCTCGGCCGGCGATTCGTGCAGGTCGGCGGCGAAGAGGATGCCGAAGGCCGGGCGGTCGAAGCCGACCATCTCCTGCATCGCCTTCGAGGTCAGCGCGATCTTGCGCCCGGCGGGGGCGCCGCGGCTGCGGGCGTGCAGGACCCGGAGGGCGTCCTGCGCGGCGTAGGCCTCGGCCGCGTCGGCGGGCGCGAGATCGCCGGACAGCGTCTCGTAGTCGGCGCGGGCGGCCCAGTCGGCCGCGAGCTTCGCGGCGATGCGGTCGGCCTTGGTCATGGCGGTCCCTCCCCTCGGGCGTCGACGGTCTGCGGCGCGCCGACTGCGACGCGAGGGAACCCGATGCGGAGCCGCGGGGCAAGCGCCGGCGACGGTCGACGCGGACCGGCCGGCGTGGGAGGCTCCGCCCGCCGCGGCGGAGACGGGGCGCGCGGCGGGCCGGCGGGAGCGTTCGATGGCGATGCGTGAGGGGGAGGCGGCGACCGCCGCGACGGGCCGGGACCGGGGCGGGCGCTGGGCCTATCTCGCGGCCTCCTCGCTCGGCCGGGCGGCGGTCGGCTTCCAGTTCCAGGCGGCGCCGGCGATGGCGGCGCCGCTGGCGGCGGGGCTCGGCCTGTCGCTGGCCGAGATCGGGCTGCTGACCGGGCTCTACATGCTGCCGGGGGTCGTGGTGTCGCTGATCGCGGGCGTCGCCCTGCAGCGGGTCGGCGTGCGCAGCGCCTTCGCCGCCTCGCTCGGCGTGATGGCGGCGGCGGGGATGCTGGCCGCGACGGCGGAGGGCTTCGCGGCGCTGGCCGCGGCGCGGGTGCTGGGCGGCGCCGGCGCGGTGGTGCTGACGGTGGCGGCGCTGAAGGGGCTCTACGACCGCTTCGGTCTGAGCGAACTGCCGATGGCCAACGGGATCTCGAGCGGCTCGCAGCCCTTCGGGATCGGCTGCGCGCTGCTCGCCTTCGGGGCGCTGGGCGCGACGGGGGACTGGCGGGCGGGTTTCGTGGCGACGGCGGCGGTGGCGGTGGCGGCACTCGGCGCGGCCTTCGTGGTGATCGCGGGCCGCGATCCGGCGGCGGAACGACCGGCGGCCTCGGGCGGGCCGCGGCCGGCGCCGGATCGCGGAGAATGGGCGGGGCTGTTGCTGTCGGGCCTCGCCATCGCGCCCTTCGTGGGGTGCTTCTACGCCTTCCTGAGCTTCTTTCCGGCGCATCTGGCGGCCTTCGACTGGCCGCCGGCGACGGCGGGCCTGGCGTTGGGGCTGCTCGGCTGGGCGCCGATCGTGGCGGCGCCGCTCGGCGGCTGGATCGCGACGCGCAGCGGCCGGCCGACCACGCTGGCGGCGGTCTGCATGACGGGCTGGGGGCTGACCGTGGTCGCGGCCGGGCTGACCGGGCCGACGCCGGCGCTCTACGCGCTGATGCTGCTGCTGGGGCCGTTGCCGGTGGGAGTGATGATGAGCCTGCCGGCGCGCGTGGTGGCGCCGGAGCGGCGAGGCGCGGCGAGCGGAATCTTCATGGCCTTCATGTTCGGCGGGACGACGGCGTTCCCGGCGCTGGCGGGCTGGGTGGGCGAGCGGTTCGGGGACGCCGCCCTGCCCCCCGCGGCGACGGCGGTGACCTTCTGCGGGGCGGCGTTCCTGAGCGCGCTGGTTCCGCTCCTGCTGCTGGAGCGGATCGCCGGGCGGCGGACGCGGGCGGCGTGAAGCCGGGCGCCCGCCGCCGCGGGGGTCAGGCGGTGCGGCCGCGGGCGATCACGCCCTCGCGCCGGGCGGCGAGGGCCTCGGGCGTCTGGGCGCCGTTCCAGCGGCCGGCGGCCTCGGCCTCGCGCGCCATGGCTTCGGCGAGCGTCTCCTCGTAGCCGCGGTCCATCACCGACTTGGTGGCGGCGACCCAGTCGGCCGGCGCCTCCGCGATGCGGGCGGCGAGGGCGACGGACTCCTCCACCAGCGTCTCGGGCGGGAGGACGCGGTTGACGACGCCCCAGGCCTCGGCCTCCTCGGCCTCCATGAAGCGCGCGGTGAAGCTCAGCTCCTTGGCGCGGGAGGGGCCGATGAGGCGGGGGAGGATCTGGGAGAGGCCCCAGCCGGCGAGGACGCCGACGCGGGAGTGGGTGTCCGCGAAGCGCGCGGCGGGCGAGGCGAGGCGGATGTCGCAGTTCAGCGCCAGCTCGAACCCGCCGGTCACCGCGACGCCGTTGACGGCGGCGATCACGGGCTTGGTCATGGCGCGCATGGCGACGACGGGATCGGTCTCGGCCGCGCGGGCGGGGTCGCCGACGAGGGCGTCGGGATCCTCGCCGAGTTCCTTGAGGTCGAGCCCGGCGGAGAAGGCGCGGGTGCCGGCGCCGGTGAGGACGACGGCGCGGATCTCGGGGTCCGCCTCGGCCGCGTTCAGCGCGTCGGTCAGCGCGGCGCGGAGGGCGCGGGAGAGGGCGTTCATCGCCTGCGGGCGGTTCATGATCATCAGCGCCACGGGGCCGTGGCGCTCGGTCACGAGGACGGGGGCGTCGGCGGTCTCGGTCATTCTTCTGGCTCCTCCCTGTTCGGCGCAGGATCGTGGCGCGCGGCCGGGTCCGCCGCAAGGCGGCTTCGGGCATGGACAGGCGGGCCGCGGGGCGCCTTGATGGGGCCGCCCGGCGCGCGGCCGCCGGGCGCCGCGGAGCGCCCCCGGCAAGAGGGGCGCCCGCCTTCGGCCAGGGAAGGAGACGTCGCGATGAGCCATCCGCATCTGCACGCCGCGCGGACGCCGGACAAGCCCGCCGTGATCATGGCGGGATCGGGCCGGACGCTGACCTACCGCGCGCTCGAGGACCGCTCGAACCAGGGGGCGCAGGCGCTCCGCAGCCTCGGCATCGGGCCGGGCGGGCATGTCGCCGTGCTGATGGAGAACCGCCCGGAGTTCTTCGAGATCGCCTTCGCGGCGCAGAGGGCGGGGATCTATCTGACCGCGGTGAGCCGCTATCTGGGGCCGGAGGAGGCCAGCTACGTCGTGCGGGACTGCGGCGCCTCGGTGTTCGTGACCTCCGCCGCGCACGAGGCCACGGCGGCGGGGGTGCGGGGCGAGCTGGGCGAGGGCGTGCGCTGCTTCATGCTGGACGACGTGATCCCGGGCTACGAGAGCTGGGAGAGCTTCCGCGCCGGCTTCCCGGCGGAGCGGGTGGCGGACGAGGTGCGGGGGCACACGATGCTCTACTCCTCCGGCACCACGGGGCGGCCGAAGGGGATCAAGCGGCCGTTCGAGCCCGAGCCGATCGAGGGCGGGCATCCGCTGGTGGAGCTGTTCCTCGTGAAGATGGGCGGGATGACGCAGGAGAGCGTCTATCTCTCGCCCGCGCCGCTCTATCACGCGGCGCCCTTGGCGGCGACGGTGACCGCGCTGCACCACGGCGCGAGCGTGGTGGTGATGGAGCGGTTCGAGCCGGAGGGCTTCCTCGACGCCGTGCAGCGCTTCGGCGTGACGCACACGCAGCTGGTGCCGACGATGTTCGTGCGGATGCTGAAGCTGCCGGAGGAGACGCGGGCGGCCTACGACCTGTCCAGCCTCGTCTGCGCGCTTCATGCGGCGGCGCCCTGCCCGGTGGAGGTGAAGCGCCGGATGATCGAGTGGTGGGGGCCGATCCTGCTGGAGTACTACGCCGGGACCGAGGGCAACGGCGTGACGGTGGCGACGAGCGAGGAGTGGGCGGCGCGGCCGGGGACGGTCGGGCGATCCATGCTCGGGCCGCTGCACGTCGTCGGGGAGGACGGCGAGGAACTGCCGCCGGGCGAGACGGGCGACGTCTATTTCGAGGGCGGCTTTCCGTTCGAGTATCACAACGATCCGGAGAAGACCGCGAAGGCGCGGCATCCGAAGGGTTGGACCACGCTCGGCGACGTCGGCTACGTGGATGAGGACGGTTATCTGTTCCTGACCGACCGGCGGGCCTACACGATCATCTCCGGCGGCGTGAACGTCTATCCGCAGGAGACCGAGGACCGGCTGATCGTGCATCCGAAGGTGCAGGACGCGGCGGTGTTCGGCGTGCCGGACGAGGATTTCGGCGAGGCGGTGAAGGCGGTGGTGCAGCTGCGCGATCCGGACGAGGCCTCGCCCGAGCTCGCCGCCGAGCTGATCGCGTGGTGCCGGGCGGCGCTGAGCGGGATCAAGTCGCCTAAGAGCGTCGACTTCCGCGAGGACCTGCCGCGGACCGAGACCGGCAAGCTGATGAAGCGCAAGCTCAAGGACGAGTACTGGGCCGCGGCCCGCAAGGAGACGGCATGACTCTCTTCGATCTTTCCGGCCGCGTGGCGGTGGTGACGGGCGGCAACGGGGGCCTCGGCCTCGGCATGGCGGCGGGGCTGGCGCGGGCGGGCTGCGCCGTCTCGGTCTGGGGGCGGAACGCGGAGAAGAACGAGTTCGCGGTGGAGACGCTGCGCGAGATCGGCGGCGGCGAGGTCGAGGCGCTGGCCTGCGACGTGACCGACGAGGCGAGCGTCGGGGAGTGCATGGCGGCGACGCTGGCGCGCTTCGGGCGCGTCGACGGGATGTTCGCCAATGCCGGGCACGGCGGCGGGGCCAAGCCCTCCGCCGATCGGACGGCGGCGGAGTGGCGGTCGCTGATGGCGGTGAACCTCGACGGCGTGGTGAACTGCTTCCAGGCGGCGACGCGGCACATGGTGGAACGCTCGAAGGCGGGCGAGCCCTTCGGGCGGCTCGTCGCCACCTCCTCCGTCGCGGGGCTGGAGGGGGCGGCCTACAACGAGCATTACGGCGCCTCGAAGGGCGCGGTGAACGCCTATGTCCGCGCGCTGGCGGTGGAACTGGCGCGGCACGGCATCACCGTCAACGCGATCCTGCCCGGCTGGTGCGAGAGCGAGATGACCGCCGGCACCTTCGCCAACGAGAAGTTCGTGGCGAACGTGATGCCGCGCATCCCCGCCCGGCGCTTCGGCCGGCCGGACGACTTCGAGGCGATCTCGGTCTATCTGATGAGCGGCGGCTCGTCCTACCAGACCGGCCAGCAGCTGGTGCTGGACGGCGGCTACACGGTGTTCTGAAAGGAGGCGCGGCGATGTTCCGGGACGGGCTGTTCGACGGCGGGCGGGTGCTGATCACCGGGGGCGGCACCGGCCTCGGCCGCGCGATGGGGGAGCGGCTGGCGGCGCTCGGCGCCGACCTCGTGATCTGCGGGCGGCGCGAGGGGCCGCTGAAGGAGACCAAGGCGGCGATCGAGGGGGAGACGGGGCGGAAGGTCGACACCTTCTCCGTCGACATCCGGAACGCGCAGGCGGTGGACGAGATGGTCGAGGCCGCCTTCGCCTCCGGCCCGCTGACGGGTCTGATCAACAACGCCGCGGGCAACTTCATCTCGCGGACGGAGGACCTGTCGCCCCGCGGCTTCGACGCCATCGCCAACATCGTGATGCACGGGACGTTCCACGTCACCCACGCCGTCGGGCGGCGCTGGATCGAACGGGGCGAGCCGGGCTCGGTCGTCTCGATCACCGTGACCTGGCTGCGGAACGGGGGGCCGTTCGTGGTGCCCTCGACCATGGCGAAGTCCGCGATCCACGCGATGACCATGAGCCTTGCGGCGGAATGGGGGCGCTACGGCATCCGCCTCAACACCATCGCGCCGGGGGAGATCCCGACCGAGGGGATGTCGAAGCGGCTGAACCCGGGCGAGGAACCCGGCGCGCGCACGGCGCGGCGCAACCCCATGGGGCGCTGCGGGACGTTCGAGGAGCTTCAGAACCTCGCCTGTTTCCTGCTCTCGGACGGCTGCCGCTGGCTGACCGGCGAGACCATCGCCATGGACGGCGCGCAGGCGCTGGCGACGGGCGGCAACTTCTACGAGCTGCGCGAATGGGGCGACGCCGAGTGGGAGAAGGCGCGCGAGGCGATCCGCGGGACCAACGAGAAGGACCGGGCGGCGCGGGGATGACGGAGCCGGTGGAGTGCGACGCGCTGGTGATCGGCTCGGGCGCCGGAGGGCTCTCGGCGGCGGTGACGGCGGCGCGGCACGGGCTGGAGACGATCGTCGCGGAGAAGGCGGCGGTCTTCGGCGGGACCACGGCGCGCTCCGGCGGATGGCTGTGGATCCCCTGCTCGCCCGTCGCCGAGGCGGCGGGGGTGGAGGATTCCAAGGCCGCGGCGCGGACGTATCTGGCGCACGAGGCCGGCAACTTCTTCGACGGCGACCGGGTGGACGCCTTCCTCGAGGCCGGGCCGCGGATGGTCGAGTGGTTCCTGAAGGAGACCGAGCTCGCGTTCCTGCTGGGGCCGAGCTTCGCGGATTATCACCCCGAGGCGCCCGGCGGCGTCGACGGCGGGCGGAGCATCGTCGCCGCGCCCTATGACGCGCGGGGGCTGGGGCGGCATCTGCGCCGGCTGCGCCCGCCGCTCCGGGAGATCACGCTGTTCGGCATGATGATCGGCACCGGGGAGGAGCTGAAGCACTTCTTCAACGCCACGCGCTCCGTGCGGTCCGCCGGGGTGGTGGCGAATCTGCTGGCGCGCTGGGGGCGGGACGTCGCGGTGCACGGCCGGCCGATGCGGCTGACCAACGGCAACGCCTTGGCAGGGCGGCTGCTGAAGAGCGCCGCCGATGCGGGCGTGACGCTGTGGGAGCGGTCGCCGGCTGTGGAGCTGATCGTGGAGGACGGCGCCGTCGTCGGCGCGGTGCTGGAGCGCAAGGGCGGGCGCGTCGAGGTCCGCGCGCGCAAGGGCGTCGTGCTGGCGGCGGGGGGCTTTCCGCACGACCTCGACCGGCGGAAGGAACTGTTCGCGCACGCCCCGTCGGGGGCGGAGCACTGGTCGCCGGCGCCGGAGGCGAACACCGGCGACGGGCTCAGGCTCGGCGAGACCGTCGGCGGGCGGGCGCAGTCCGAGCTGCCGAACGCGGCGGCGTGGGTGCCGGTGAGCCGGGTGCCGTGGCCGGACGGGCGCGAGGGCGTGTTCCCGCATTTCGTCGACCGCTCCAAGCCCGGCGTGATCGCGGTGGACCCGAGCGGGCGGCGGTTCTGCAACGAGGCGGACAGCTATCACGACTTCGGCCAGAGCCTGATGGCGGCGAAGGCCGAGCGCGGCTGGGACGGGCCGCCTCGGGCCTGGTTCGTGGCGGATCACCGGACGGTGCGGCGCTACGGCCTCGGCTTCGCGAAGGGCGCGCCGCTGCCGCTGGGGCCGTATCTGCGCTCCGGCTATCTGAAGAAGGGGCTCTCGCCGCGGGCGCTGGCCAAGGCGGCGGGGTTTGATCCGGACGGGTTCGAGGCGCAGCTCCGCGCGTGGAACGGGCCGGCGGCGAAGGGGGAGGATCCCGAGTTCGACAAGGGCTCCACCAGCTACAACCGCTCGCTCGGCGATCCGGAGCATGGCGGGCCGAACCCCTGCGTGGCGCCGGTGAGGCACGGTCCGTTCTACGCGGTCGAGGTGCGGATGGGCGATCTCGGCACCTTCGCGGGGCTGCTGACGGACCCGCGCGCGCGGGTGCTGCGCCACGGCGAGGCGATCCCGGGGCTCTACGCCGTCGGCAACGACGCGGCGAGCGTGATGGGCGGGGCCTATCCGGGCGGGGGCATCACCCTCGGGCCGGCGATGACCTTCGGCTGGATCGCCGGACGCGACATGGCCGGGCTCGCGCCGGTGACGGCGGGCGCGCCGGCCGGGATCTGAGACCAGGGGAGTTCGGGTGGGGCCGATGCGCCGAAGGCGCGAGGGCCCGTCCGGACGCGGAAGCGGAGGCTGCATGACGTTGAAGCGGTTCGAGGCGGCGTTGACGCGGAACGTGGGGCTCGACCGGGCGCGGCCCTACGGGCCTGCGGAACGCGCCGTGGCCTCGCTCGACGCCTTGGCGGAGGTCGGTGCGGAGATCGCGGGCTGGCCCGGTTACGCGCCGACGCCTTTGGTCGCGCAGCCGGGTCTCGCGGCGGCGCTGGGGCTCGGCGAAGTCTGGCTGAAGGACGAGGGCGCGCGCTTCTCGCTCAGGAGTTTCAAGGCGCTCGGCGGGGCCTACGCGGTGCTCGAGGCGATCCGGGACCGGACCGAGGCCGCGGGCGAGGGGCGGCCCTCCAGCGCCGATCTGCGGGCGGGACGGCGGCCGGCCTCGCTGGAGGGGATGACCGTCGCCTGCGCCACGGACGGCAATCACGGGCGCTCGGTCGCCTGGGGGGCCGGGATGTTCGGCTGCCGCTGCGTGATCTACCTGCATGCCGAGGTCTCCGAGGGGCGCGAGCGGGAGATCGCGCGCTTCGGCGCCGAGATCCGGCGGGTTCCGGGCGACTACGACGAGAGCCTGCGCGTCTGCGCCGAGGAGGCGGCGCGGGCGGGTTGGACGGTGGTGGCCGACACCTCCACCGGCCTCCCGGACGACACGGCCCCGCGGCGCGTGATGCAGGGCTACGGCCTGATCGCGGAGGAGGTGGAGGCGGCGCTCGCGGCGGCGGGGGCGCCGGCGCCGACGCATGTCTTCGTGCCGGCGGCGGTCGGCGGCCTCGCGGCCGGGCTGCTGGCGACCTGGTGGGAGCGGAGGGGCGCGGAGCGGCCGGTGTTCGTGGGGGTGGAGCCGCGGCAGGCGGACTGCCTCTCCCGCTCGCTCGCCGCGGGACGGCCGGTCGCCGCGGAGGGACGGATCGACAGCTTCATGGCATGTCTCGCCGCGGGGGAGCTCTCTCCCGCGGCGTGGCCGATCCTCGGGCCGGGGATGGACTGGGCGCTGACGCTGCCGGACGCGGCGGCGGCGGAGGCGATGCGGGTGCTGGCCGACGCGCCGTTCGGCGATCCGCCGGTCGCGGCCGGCGAGAGCGGCGCGGCGGCGACGGCGGCGCTGATCGCGGCGGCGTCGGACGCCGAGATCCGGGCGGCGCTGGACCTCGGGCCGGAGGCGCGGGTCGTCTGCATCTGCTCGGAGGGGGCGACGGATGCCGAGACGTTCCGCGCGACGGTCGGCCGATCCCCGGACTCCGTCGTGGCGTGAGCGCGATGCGCCGGGCGGCCCTCGCCGGCCTGGCCTATTTCGTCGCGGTCTTCGCGGCGGGTTTCGTGCTGGGCGCGCTCAGGGTCGGGGTCCTCGAGCCTGCGTTGGGGGCGTTCCTCGCCGTCGTCGTGGAGCTGCCGGCGATGCTGGGGATCGCCTGGTGGCTCGCCGGGCGTCTCGGCCGGCGCTTCGGGGTGGAGGCGCTTCCGGCGCGGGTGGTGATGGGGGAGCTCGCCTTCGCGCTGCTGATCTCGGCGGAGTTCGCGCTGGCGGCGCTGGCCTTCGGGATGGGGCCGGAAGCGGTCGTCGCGCATTGGACGACGCCGGCGGGGGCGCTGGGGCTCGCCGGGCAGGTGGCTTTCGGGGCGTTTCCGGTGCTGCGGGGCGTCCTCGGGGTGCGCTGAGGCTCACCAGCCGACGACGACGGGCGCGGAGAGGTTGCGGACGGTCTTGATCAGGGCCATCGCGACGATGCGGCCGGTCTTGCGGTTCTCGGAGATGGTCACGTCCTCCTCGAAGCGGAGGCGCCCGAAGGCGCCTTCCGCCTCGATCTCGACGACATGGGTGTCGAGGGCGGGGTCCGCGACGATGCGGAGCTCCGTCCGGTCGAGGCCGAGGCCGGCGAGGGCGGCGGCGGCGGAGATGTTGACGTTGCCGGGATAGAGGCGCGCGCCCTCGCGGACGGGGCCTTCGTAGAGGGTCGTCGGGCCGGTCATGCCGGCGAGGTCGAAGCGCTCCTCGGCCACCGTGCCGACCCAGGCGGAGGGGTCCTTGCGGACGGTGACGCGGACGCGGTCGAGGCCGCCGACGGCGGCGGCCGAGAGCATGTCGAGCGCGCCGATGCCGGCGGAGGGGAGGATCACGCGGCGGCCCGACCTGACGGCGGCGGCCTCGAGCCGATCGGCGAGGGCGTCGTCGGTGAGGGCGCCGACGGCCGTGATCACGAGGTCGGCGCCGGCGGCGAGGACGCGCTCGCCGTGGGCGGCGACGGCGGGGTGCCCGGCGCATTCGACGACGGCGTCCATCGGCTCGGCGAAGAAGGCGTCGGGGTCGGCCGTGATCCGGGCGTCGCCGCCCTCGCGGGGGGTGGCGACGAGGACGGCGGGGCAGCGGGCGGCGCCGGCGCGGCCTTCGTCCAGCGCGGCGACGAGGGCCTTGCCGATGGCGCCGTGGCCGATGACGCCGACGCGGAGCATCGGCTCAGGCCGTGGCGGGGCGGGCGGGGGCGCCGTGCCGCTCGCGCCGGACGAAGCGGTCGGCGAGGGCGCCGACCACGCCGCGCGGCATGTAGATGATGAACAGCACCAGCATCCCGCCGTAGATCATCACGTCGAGGCCGTGGACCTGGTTGCCGAAGAGCTGGCGTAGCGTCTCGGCCAGCATGATGGTGATGAAGGCGCCGACGGTCGGGCCGACCTGGTTGTGCATCCCCCCGGCGATGGCGGCGAACACGATCTGGAGCGAGATGGCGATGCCCGAGACCGTCTCGGGGTTGATGTAGAGCTGATACTGACCGTAGAGCGCGCCGCCGACGGCGGCCATGCCGGCGGAGATCGCGGTGACGACGAGCTTGATGCGGGTGACGCGCACGCCGAGGGCGGCGGCGGCGTCCTCCTCCTCCGACGCGGCCTCGAGCCCGTAGCGCATCATCGAGCGGTCGACCGCGCGCCAGACGATGAGGCCGACGAGCCAGACCCCGAGGATCACGTAGAACCAGACCGTCTTGGAGGAGAACTGGATCGCGGCGAGGGCGATCGGGGCCGCCGGCCCGGCGACGGCGTCCGGGGTGACGCCGAGCGAGCCGCCGGTGACGTCCCGCAAGGCCACGATCAGAAGGCGCGCGACCTCGGCCAGCGCCAGCGTCACGAGGGCGAAGTAGTGCCCGGTGATGCGGTAGCGGAAGCAGGGATAGCCGATGGCAAGGCCGACGATCACGGCGAGCAGCGTCGCGACCGGAATGCCGATCCAGGGCGAGATCCCGGCCTGGTTCCAGAGCATCGTGACGACGTAGGCGCCGATGCCGACGAAGGCGCCGTGGCCGAGCGAGGTGAGCCCGAAGCGGCCCATCACCGACCAGCCGGTGTAGATGAAGCCCCAGAGCAGCACCGAGATCGCGATGTGCAGGACATAGTCGTCCGCCGCGAGGAACGGCACGAACAGCAGGCCGACGAGGCCCGCGAGCTTCAGGCCGAGATTGGCGTTGGCGCCGATCATGCTCCGGCCCTCCTCAGTTGCGGGCGCCCAGGATGCCCTGGGGCCGGACGAACATCATGACGATGAAGAAGGCGAAGGCGATGACGTAGCCCCACTCGACCTCGGTGTAGTAGCCGCCGAGGGCGATGAACTGCGCGAAGATGAAGGCGGCGATGAAGCCGCCGAACATGTTGCCGAGCCCGCCGAGCACGCAGACCATGAAGGTGAGCGGCCCGAAGCTGAGCCCGATCGCCGGGTGGATGTCGTAGAGCAGCGCGAGAAGGCAGGCGGCGAGGCCGGCCAGCGCCCCGCCGAGCGCGGAGGTCAGCAGGTAGATGCGCGCCGGGTTCACGCCCATCAGCGGCATCACCTCCCGATCCATCGAGATCGCGCGGATCGCGGCGCCGAGATAGGTGCGCTTCAGGAACACCCAGATCGCGGCGACCGTCACCAGCGAGGTGACGAAGGCGGCGATGCGGTTCCAGGGGAAGAACATGTCCCCGACCGAGACGGAGCCGAGCGAGACGCCGAGGGTGCGGAACTCCACCGAGAACACCAGCGTGGCCGTGCCCTGCAGGAAGAACAGCACGCCGCCGGTGACGAGGAGCTGGTTGATCGGCGGCGTATCGAGGATCGGGCGGATCACGACGTAGTGCAGGATCGTGCCGAGCACGGCGCCGACGCCGACGCCCCCCGCCATCGCCACCAGCAGCGGCAGGCCGAGCACGACGTGGAACCACCAGACCGAATACATCGCGATCATCACGACCTCGGCGTAGCAGATCCAGACCACGTCGATGACGCCGAACACCAGGTTGAGGCCGAGCGAGAGCAGCGCCAGCACCCCGCCGAAAAGCAGGCCCTGGATCACGGTCTCCCAGAGGAAGGGGTCGGTCAGCGAGAATTCCATGAGGCTCCCTCAGAGGCCCACATAGGCGCGGCGGACGTCCTCGTTCTCGAGCAGTTCCGCGGCGGGGCCGGACATGCGGATGCGCCCGACGTCGAGCAGATAGGCCCGGTCGACGACGCGCAGCACCTGCTGGATGTTCTGCTCGACGATGAGGACGGTGTAGCCCTCCTCGCGGATGCGGCGGACGAGGTCGAGCACCTGCTGGACGATGACGGGGGCGAGGCCGGCCGAGGGCTCGTCCAGCAGCAGGATCTTCGGTCCCGACATCAGGCCGCGGCCGATGGCGCACATCTGCTGCTCGCCCCCCGAAAGGGTGCCGGCGAGCTGGTTCCGCCGCTCCTTCATGCGGGGGAAGAGCTCGTAGACGTAGGCGAGGCGTTCGCGGAACAGGTGGCGGGCGGAGGGGAGGAAGGCGCCCATCTTCAGGTTCTCCTCGACCGTCAGGCCGGGGAAGAGGCGGCGATGCTCGGGGACGTGGGCGATGCCGAGCTCGATCACCTTGTGGGGCGGGACGCCGGAGAGGGGGACGCCCTCCATCTCGATCTCGCCCGCGGTGACGTCGATCACCTTGGAGATGGCGCGCAGCAGCGAGGTCTTGCCGGCGCCGTTGGGGCCGATCACGGCGATGGCCTCGCCGGCGTGGACCTCCAGCGACACGTCGAACAGGGCCTGGAAGGCGCCGTAGCCGGCGGAGACGTTGCGGAGCGTCAGCATGGGCGTCAGTCCTCATCCCGTTCGCCCGCGGCGCGGAGCGCGGCGCGGGCGTCGGCCACGTCCTCGACGCCGCCGGGGACGGCGCGTCCGGCGGTCTGGCTCTGCACCGCCTCGGCGTCGGCGCCGAGATAGACCTCCACGACCTTCGGGTGGTGCGCGACGTCCTGCGGCAGCCCCTCGGCGATGATCTCGCCGTGGTCGAGGACGATGCAGCGGTCCACGACGCGCATCAGCACCCCCATGATGTGCTCGACCCAGATGATGGTGACGCCCTTCTCGCGCCGGATGTCGTGCAGCATGTCGGCGGCCTGCTCCATCTCCCGCTCGTCGAGGCCGCCGAGGCTCTCGTCCGCGAGAAGGAGGCGCGGGCGGGTGGCGAGGGCGCGGGCGATCTCCAGCTTCTTGAGGCCGGCGGCGCCGAGGGAGGAGACCTCCGCCGCCGGGTCGGTGGGGAGCTGGGCGAGGTCCAGCGCCTCCCGCGCGCGGGACCACGCCTCGTCGCGGGAGAGGGCGCCGTCGGCGCCGGAATAGGCGGCGAGGGCGACGTTCTCGAGGATGGTCAGCTTCCGGAAGGGCCGGGGGATCTGCCAGGTCCGGGCGATGCCGGCATGGCAGATCCCGGTCGGGGTCATGCCGCCGATCTCCCGCCCGTCGAGGCGGATGGTCCCGGCGGTGGGCGAGAGGGCGCCCGAGACGAGGTTGAAGGTGGTGCTCTTGCCCGAGCCGTTCGGGCCGATCAGGCCGAGGATCTCCCCCTCGGCCAGATCGAAGCTCACCCGGTCGACGGCGGTGAAGCCGCCGAAGCGCTTGGTGAGGTCGCGCACCTCGAGCATCGCCGCCATCGCGGGTCCCCCTCCGCCGGGTCCGACGCGCTCAGCGCGCGTAGGGATGGCCGTCGGGCAGCGGCAGCACCGGCTCGGCCGTGGCGATGGCGTCGGGCCAGACGATCTTGGTCTCGCCGTCGACGTACTGCATCACCACGGGCGTCGAGCGCGCGTTCTGGCCGGCCATCGGGTGGCCCGGCGGATTGAACTTCACCCCGTAGCCCTGCATCGTCCCGCCGACGGGGATGTCGGTCTCGAGCGCGGCCTGGCGGAGCGCCTCGGGATCGTAGCCGCCGTGCTCCTCGATGGCGCGGGGCAGCACGTCGGTGAACAGGATCCAGGACTGGTTGAAGCCCATCGACGCGTGCGGCGGCACCTCGTTGACGCCGGTGCGCGCCTTGTAGCGCTCCACCATCTCGGCCGTGACGTCGCCGAGGCCGGGGGCCAGCGTCTCCGGGTCGAGGAGCTGCGCGGCGACCGGGTCGACGTTGTAGATGTAGTTCGCGCCTTCGCCGAAGGTCTCCATCAGCTTGTCGATCTGGCCGTAGCCGGCCCCGTGGCCGATCAGGGCCGCCCAGCGCAGGCCCTGCTCCTTCGACTGGCGCAGGAACAGCGTGATGTCCGGGTTGTAGCCGGTGTGCAGGATGACGTCCGGACGCTCCCGCCGCAGCTTGGTGACGAGCGAGGAGAGGTCGGGCGAGGTGGCCGCGTAGCCCTCCTTCAGGACGACGTCCATGCCGTAGCCCTCGCAGGTCTCCTCGTTGCCCGCGGCGACGCCGGCGCCGTAGGGGCCGTCCTCGTAGATGACGGCGACCTTCAGGTCCTCGGGCGCCGTGCCGAGCCGCTCCTCGGCGTTCTCGTTCAGGAAGGTGCAGGAGGCCGCGCCGAACTGGTCCGAGTGGACCTGCGCGCGGAACACGTATTCGAGGTTCTTGTCCTTGAACACCGCGGAGGACACGCAGACGTTCGCCCACATGAACTCCTGGCGCTGGTTGATCCGCTGGGCCATCGGGACGCAATGGGCGGAGGAGAAGACGCCCATGATGAAGTCGACGTTCTCCTGATCCAGCAGCCGCGTCGCCTCGTTGATCGCGACCTCGGCCTTGGACTGGGCGTCGGCGATCAGCGGCTCGAGCGGGTGACCGGCGACGCCGCCGCGCTCGTTGATCATCTCGAACGCGATCTCGGTGCCGATCGCCGCGGCCTCCGACCCGCCGGCCGCGAGCGGGCCGGTGTAGTCGTAGATGACCCCGATGCGGATCGGCTCCTCGTCCTGGGCGACGGCGGCGAGCGGCACGGCGGCGACGAGCGCGGCGCCGAAGGCGAGCCGCGCGCGGCGACGCCCCGCAGGTGCGAAGGTCATTGGCGTATCCTCCCCGTTCGCGCCGCGCGGCCGGCTGTCCCGGCTCGATCCTATTGTCGCGGCGTCGTTTCGCCGCACCAATGTCCGGGCCGGGGGCGAGCGTGTCAAGCGCGGCCGGCGGCGCGCCGATCCGACACGTATCCGTCGCAGATTCGCGGTAAGCTCATGATCCCAAGCCACCTGACGAGGCAGCCGACACAATGACCGACATCGACCGCGCAGAGCTTTCCGCCGACGACTGGGACGAGCTCGTCAATCCGCGTCCCGAGGAGAACGATTTCGACCGCGTGGTCGAGTCCGCCCTGTCCCGCCGCGGCTTCCTCTCGGGGCTTCTGGTGTTCGGCTCGGGCGCCGCGGCGATGGGCGCGGGCCTTCTCAACTCCACCTCCGCCCGCGCCGCCGAAAGCCGTTTCGCCTTCACGCCGATCCCGGCTCAGACCGACGGCACGGTGCACGTACCCGAAGGCTACGAGTGGAAGACCCTGACGCGCTGGGGCGACCCGCTGTTCGAAGACGTGCCGGAGTTCGACGACGCCAGCGGCGGTTCGGTGGAGCACTCCGACAAGGTGTTCGGCGAGAACACGGACGGCATGGAGCTGTTCACGGTCGGCGACCGCCAGGTGATCGCGGTCAACCACGAGTACACCAACCGCAAGGTCAACCTGCCGCACGCCGAGGGCGGCGTCCCGACCTCGGCCGAGGACGTGCTGAAGCTGCAGAACCTGCAGGGCGTGACGGTGATGGAGGTCGAGGAGACCGAGGCCGGCTGGCGCGTCGTCGTCGGCAGCCCGCTCAACCGCCGCATCACGCACAACACGCCGATGCGGATCGTCGGCCCCGCGGCCGGCCATGAACTGATGCGGACCGAGGCGGACCCGACCGGGACGATGAGCCTCGGCACGATGAACAACTGCGGGTCGGGCAAGACGCCGTGGGGCACCTATCTGACCTGCGAGGAGAACTTCAACGGCTACTTCGGCTCGACCGAGGCGATCGAGGACCAGAAGCCGAACGTCCTGCCGGCCGGCTACGACCGCTACGGCATCGGCCCCAAGGGATGGGGCTACGACTACCACAAGTGGGACGCGCGCTTCGACACCGCGAAGAACCCGAACGAGCCGCACCGCGTCGGCTGGGTGGTCGAGATCGATCCCGCCGACCCCGAGAGCACGCCGGTCAAGCACACCGGCCTCGGCCGCTTCAAGCATGAGAACGCGGCCGTGGCCGTGGCCCGCGACGGCCGCGTCGTCGTCTACATGGGCGACGACGAGCGCGGCGAGTTCATGTACAAGTTCGTCTCGAACGGCGTCTACGTCCCGGGCGGCGACACCAGCGGGCTGCTGGACGACGGCACGCTCTACGCCGCGAAGTTCGAGGACGACGGCACGGGCCGCTGGGTGGCGCTGACGCCGGAGTCGACCGGCATGGAGCCGGCGGAGATCGCGATCTTCACGCGCATGGCGGCCTCGAAGGTCGGCGCGACCACGATGGACCGGCCGGAGTGGATCGCGGTCAACCCGGTCGCGGTCGAGGGCTATTGCTGCCTGACCAACAACAAGAACCGCGGCCTCAAGGCCAACGCCGGCGGCGACGCGACCCCCGTCAACGGCCCGAACCCGCGGGAGGCCAACCGCTACGGCCAGATCGTGCGCTGGTATCCCGAGGACGACGACCACACGGCCGAGGGCTTCCGCTGGGACCTCTACGTCATGGCGGGCAATCCGACGGTGCATTCGGACGCCTATGCAGGCTCGGAGAACGTGAACGCGGGCAACCTGTTCAACTCGCCCGACGGGATGGTCTTCGACTCGACCGGCATCGTCTGGATCCAGACCGACGGCGACGACGGCGACGAGGGCGACTTCGCCGGCATGGGCAACAACCAGATGCTGGCGGGCGATCCGGCCACGGGGCAGATCGAGCGCTTCCTGACCGGCCCGAACGGCTGTGAGGTGACGGGCCTCTGCTGGTCCGCCGACCGGCGCACGATGTTCGTTGGCATCCAGCACCCGGGCGCGCCGTTCCCTGACGGCGAGGGCAAGCTGCCCCGGTCCGCGGTGATCGCGGTGAAGCGGACGGACGGCGGCCTCGTCGGCTGACCGCCTTCGGGATGACGAGGGGGGCGCGTCCGGCCGGACGCGCCCCTTTCCGTTCGCATGGGCCGGGGCTGGACCTCGGCTTCGCACGGCGCCAGCGTCCCCCCTCGACGGTCGGTCTTTCGAAGGGAGGCTCCATGATCTCGACGCCGGATTACGGACGCGCCTTCGCCCTCTGGCGGGGCGAGGCGGCGGACTGGGACGCCTTCGTCCGCCACGCCTTCGTCGAGGGGCTGCGCGACGGCTCGCTGCCGCGGGAGCGGTTCCTGCACTATCTGCGGCAGGACTACGTGTTCCTGATCCATTTCTCCCGCGCCTGGGCGCTGGCGACGGCGAAGGCCGGGACGCTGGAGGAGATGACGGCGACCTCGGCCACCGTGCACGCGCTGGTGCATCACGAGATGCCGCTGCATGTCCGCCTCTGCGCCGAGGCGGGGATCGACGCGGCCGCGCTGGAGGCGACGGAGGAGGCGGCGGGCAACCTCGCCTACACCCGCTACGTCCTCGAGGCGGGATATTCGGGCGACTTCCTCGACCTCTTGGCGGCGCTCGCGCCCTGCGTGCTGGGTTACGGCGAGATCGGCGCGCGGCTGAGGGGGGCGGAGACGCCCTATCGCGACTGGATCGAAACCTATGGCGGCGAGGAATACCAAGGCCTCTGCCGCGACGTCGGCGCGCTGATCGACGGGGCGCTGACGCGGCGCCTCGGCGGTGATTGGCCGTCGCTGCCGCGCGCGGCCGAGCTTTCGGCCCGTTTCGGGGCCGCGACGCGGCTCGAAGTCGGCTTCTGGGAGATGGCGCTGGCGGGCTGAGGACACCCGGCCGAATTCCGCCGGGAACGTTCGCGTTCCGACCCGGAATGTGGGGCTGCGCGGCCTCGGTCGGACCGTGATCGGGATCAAGGCCCATGGTGAGACCCGGCGCCATGCCGGCGGCCGGAGGGGCGCTCCGGCGATCAACCCGAAATCGAGGCGGCGCGAACTGCAGGGCGTGAACGGTGCAGGGCTGGACCGGCGCGGCGCTCCGGAATCGGCCGTGTCCCTCATGTGCGCGATCCGGATCGTCGGCGCGATTCCGAGCGACCTGCCGACACCGGCGCTCATCGATCAAAGCCGATGCGCCCGGGCTAGACGTCCGATGGTCATGATGCGCGGCGCGCCGGTTGCAGGCTTCGCGGCAGGGGTCGACGATGTCGTCGCAGGATCGGATGATCCGGTTCGACAGCCGGTCGTCGCGCATGAGCCGCGAGACGTTCTCCACC
>JAWLFJ010000052.1:0-25852 GCA_041685625.1 Paracoccaceae bacterium
ACGCGCCTGCCGCAGCGTCGCGAGGCCGTCCCCCGGGCGAGGCGGGGTGGGTGGGCGGGCGCCTCGCCCGGGGGACGGCCGGGAGGCCGGGCGCCTCAGCCGCCGGGAGGCGGGGGCGCGTCCGTCGGCAGGGCCTCGATCACGACGAAGGCCTGCGCGTAGGGCGGATCGTCGGTCATGGTGACATGGACGCGGGGCGCGAGACCCCGCGGGATCAGCCCGGCGAGGCGCAGCGCCGCGCCGCCGGTGATCGCCATGGTCGGCTGGCCCGAGGGCAGGTTCACCACCCCCATCTCGCGCCAGGCGACGCCCATGCGCAGGCCGGTGCCGAGGGCCTTGGAGCACGCCTCCTTCGCGGCCCAGCGACGGGCGTAGGAGGCGGCGCGATGGCGCCGCCGCTCCGACAGCGCCTGCTCGACCTCGGTGAAGACGCGCCGCACGAAGCGGTCGCCGAAGCGGTCCAGCGTGCGCTCGATGCGGCGGATGTCGGCGAGGTCGGAGCCTATGCCGACGATCACGGCCGCGGCTCGTCCGCCGCGGCGTCTTCAGGCGGCAGGAATTCCGGGAGCCACAGAAGCAGCGCCTCGTAGCCGGCGCGGGCGCGAGGGGTCAGGACGTCGCCGTACTCGCGGCCCGCCTCGTCGAGAACGGCGCCCGGGCTCGACGACACCTGTTCCCAGAGCTCGTCGCGCGTCGGCGCCTGCATGGCGCAGATCTCGGCGCGTTCCGGGTCGTCCGCGGCGGTCGGATCGACGGCGACCTCGAGTTCGTGGACCTCCTCGATCAGGGCGCAGGCGTCGCTCAACTCCCACGCGGTGGCGCCGACGATGAACTCGACGCCCACGAGGGGCAGCGCCTCCATGGGCATGGAGGCGACGTTGCGGGCCGTCGCCGCCGCCACGCGCGTGCCGATGCGTCGGCTCGTGTCCTGCACGGCGTCGCGAAGCAGCGTCGTCTCGCCGCGATACTGCACGGAACGGGCCTTCGTGAGATCGGCGACGCGTTCCTTCTCCCGGCCGAGTTCGGCTTCGAGCGTCTCGGCTCGGTCGCGCTCCGCCTTCAGCGTCGCGTCATGTCTCGCCTTCACCGTCTCGACATCCGAAAGACCGGCGACCTTCGCGAGACCCTCGACGGTCGACGCGGCGGCCGAGAACACGGCGCCCGACAACGCCGTCGCGAAGGATCCGGCCGCGGCGGAGATGACGCCGACCACGACGGCCACCGCCAGGACCGCGAGCGCCTGCCGGCGCCGCGTCGGAGAGGTCCCGGACGTCATGCCACGCCCTCCCCGAAGGCTTCGCGGCGGGCGCGGTCCATGGTCCCGCGCATTCGGCGGATGGCGCTGTCGAGCCCGGAGAAGATCGCCTCGCCGACGAGGAAGTGGCCGATGTTGAGTTCCATCACCTCCGGAAAGGCGGCGACGGGGCCGGCGGTGTCGTAGGTCAGGCCGTGGCCAGCATGGACCTCGAGCCCGAGCGAATCGGCGAAGGCGCTCATCTCGCGCAGGCGCTCCAGTTCGGCGTCGCGGTCCTCGATCCGGCCCTCGTGGTGCGCGTCGCAATAGGCGCCCGTGTGCAGTTCGATCACCGGCGCGCCGATGCGGGCGGCGGCCTCGATCTGACGGGCGTCGGCGGCGATGAAGATCGAGACGCGGCAGCCCGCCTCGCGCAGCGGCGCGATGAAATGGGCGAGGCGGTTCTCCTCCCGCGCGACCTCGAGCCCGCCTTCGGTGGTGCGCTCCTCGCGCCGCTCGGGGACGATGCAGACGGCGTGCGGGCGGTGGCGGAGCGCGATGGCCTGCATCTCCTCGGTCGCCGCCATCTCGAAGTTGAGGGGGAGCGTCAGCTCGCGCACCAGCGCCTCGATGTCCGGATCGGTGATGTGGCGGCGGTCCTCGCGCAGATGGGCGGTGATGCCGTCGGCGCCGGCGGCCTCGGCCGCGCGGGCGGCGCGCACGGGATCGGGATGGGCGCCGCCGCGGGCGTTCCGGATGGTGGCGACGTGGTCGATGTTCACGCCGAGGCGGAGGCGGCCGAGGGGGCGGGCGGGGGGGGCGTCGGCGCTCATGGTCGGTCCTCCGGACGGCGGGGCTTCGACCGGAAGGTAGGGCGCGCGGCGCGGGCGCGGCAAGAGGCGCGGCGGGGCGCCGCGCTCAGCCGGTCGGATCCTCCGCCGCGCGGCGCGCCTCCCGCGCCTCCTCCGCCTTGCGGCGGCGGGCGGCGGCGGAGCGCCTCAGCCGCTCCTTGGCGCGGGCCATGAGCGTCATGCGCCGACGGTCCTGGTAGGCGGCGACGACGGGCCGGAGCAGGAAATACGTCGCCGTCGCGGCCGCGAGGCCCGGCACGAGGCCGCCGACGAGATAGGGCACGAAGATCGCGTCGAGGTTCTGCCAGAGCCAGCCGAAGCCGAAGCCTTGGGCGGGCTCCTTGATCTCGAGGCCGGTGACGGCCTGACCGATGGTCATCGCCGTGGCGGCGATGAAGGGAAAGGTGACCGGATTGCCGAAGAAGGTGCCGATGGCCGAGGCCAGAACGTTCCCGCGGAGCGCGAAGGCGACCGTCGCGGCGAGGATGAAGTGGAAGCCGAAGAAGGGCGTGAAGCTCGTCAGCACGCCGCAGGCGAAGCCGAGGGCGATGCGGTGCGGGGTGTCGGGCAGACGCTGCATGCGCCGGCCGAGATACTCGAAGCCCCGCCGCCAGCCCTTGCGGGGCGAGAGCGCCTCGCGCAGGCGAGGCCAGAGGGGCATGGGATCGCGCCGCCGGAACATGCGGCGTCACCCGGGGGCGTCGGCCGCCGCGGGGGCCGCGCGCCGTCGGGCGGCTGCGGAGCGGCCTTCGGCCCCGCCCTGCGGGGCGGCGGCGGTCGCGGGGCGGGCGGAGGGCCGCGGGGCGTCGCCGCGGCTCCAGAGCCCCTCGCGCACGGGCATGACGCGCCGGGCCTCGTTCACCACGGCCTGGGCCGAGAGCAGCGTGACCACCTGGCTGACATGTTTGACGTCGCGCACCTCGAGGTCGATGCGGGCGCGGTAGAAGTCCGGCTTGCGCTCCACGAATTCGAGGTGGCTGATGTCGGCGTTCAGTTCGGCGATCACGGTGCACACCTTCGCCAAGGCCCCGACCTCGTGCGCGAAGGTCACCAGCAGGGAGGTGGCGTGCGGCTGGGCGGCGGCCGTCTCCTCGTCCCAGCGCAGATCGACCCACGCGTCCTGCGGCGCAGTCTCGTAACGCGCGAGTTCGGGGCAGTCGATGGCGTGGACGGTCACGCCCGCGCCGCGCTCGGCGATGCCGACGATGCGATCGCCGGGGACGGGCTGGCAACACTCGCCGAAACGCACGCGCCTGGCGCGCGAGACGCCCGCGACGGCGAAGACGGCGGGGCGCCCGTCGGTCGGGGCGGTCGGCGCGGCGGCGCCCACGGGCTCGGCCGGGTAGAGCGCGGAGAGGACCTCGGCGCCCGAGAGCCGCGCGGCGCCCACGGCCTCCAGCAGGTCGTCCGGGCCGGCCTGGCCCAGCTTCTGGGCGGCGAGGCCGAGCGCCTTGCGGGTGAGCGCGCGGCCCGCGCGTTCGAACGCCGCCGAGACGATGCCGCGGCCGAGGCGCACGTCCGCCTCGCGCCGCTCGGCCCGGAGGGCGCGGCGGATCGCCTGCTTGGCGCGGCCGGTGACGGCCATCTCCTCCCAGATCGGCTGGGGGCGCTGCGCCTCGGCGCGGATGATCTCCACCGACTGACCGTTGCGCAGGCGCGTCGAGAGCGGCGCGCGGCGGCCGTCGATCTTGGCGCCGACGCAGGAGTTTCCGACCAGGGTGTGGATCGCGTAGGCGAAGTCGATCGGCGTCGCGCCCTTCGGCAGCGGCACCACCTTGCCCTTCGGCGTGAAGCAGAAGACCTGGTCGTGGAACATCTCGAGCTTGACGTGCTCGAGGAACTCGTCGGGGTTCTCGGCGCTGCGGAACTCCTCGGAGAGGCGGCGCAGCCAGACGAAGGGGTCGACGGCGAACGGGTTCTCGACCCGGATGCCGTCCCGGTAGGCCCAGTGGGCGGCGACGCCGGTCTCGGCGACCTCGTGCATCTCGCGCGTGCGGATCTGCACCTCCACCCGGCGCGCGTTGCGGCCCGAGACGGTGGTGTGGATCGAGCGGTAGCCGTTGGGCTTGGGGTTGGAGATGTAGTCCTTGAAGCGCCCCGGCACCGCGGTCCAGCGGCGGTGGACCGCGCCGAGCGAGAGATAGCAGTCGGCGACGTCCTCGGTGACGATGCGGAAGCCGTAGATGTCGGAGAGGCGGGCGAAGTCGCCGTCCTTTTCGCCGAGCTTGCGCCAGATCGAGAAGGGGCGCTTCTCGCGGCCCGTCACCTCGGCGTCGACGCCGGCCTCGTCGAGCACCTTGCGGATGTCCTCGGCGATGCGGGGGATCACGTCGCCGGTCTCCGCCCTGAGCTTGGCGAAGCGCTTGAGGATCGAATCGCGCGCGCGGGGGTTGAGATGCTTGAACGCGAGGTCCTCGAGCTCCTCGCGCATCTCCTGCATGCCCATCCGCCCCGCGAGAGGGGCGAAGATGTCCATGGTCTCGCGCGCCTTCCGCTCCCGCTTGGCCTGCGGCATGTGACCGAGGGTGCGCATGTTGTGCAGCCGGTCGGCGAGCTTCACCAGCAGGACGCGCACGTCCTCCGACATCGCCAGCAGCAGCTTGCGCAGGTTCTCCGCCTGCTCGGCCTCGGCCGAGGCGAGCTGGAGCTTGGTGAGCTTGGTGACGCCGTCCACCAGCGTCGCGATCTCTTCGCCGAACAGGCCGCGCACCTCGTCGAAGGTGGCGGCGGTGTCCTCGATGGTGTCGTGCAGAAGGGCGGTGGCGATGGTCGCGTCGTCGAGGCGCAGATCCGTGAGGATCGCCGCCACCTCGACGGGGTGGTTGAAGTAGGGCTCGCCCGAAGCGCGGGTCTGACCGGAATGCGCCCGCATGCCGAACACGTAGGCCGCGTTAAGAAGCGCTTCGTCGGCGTTCGGGTTGTAGGCCCGAACGCGCTCGATCAGCTCGAACTGTCGAATCAAGGGTCCGCTCCGTCGTCGGCCCCGAAGGCCCGCGGGATCAGCCCTTTTCCTGCTCGGCCATCAGGGCGCGCAGCAGCTGCTCCTCGGTCACGTCCTCGACCGGGCTGTCATGCTCCTGAGCCATCAGGGCGGCCATCGAATCCTCTTCGGGCTCGTCCACCTCGATGTGGCGCTGGTGCGATTCGATCAGCGCCTCCTCGAGATCGTCGGGCGACAGCGCGCCGTCCGCGATCTCCCGCAGGGCGACGACCGGGTTCTTGTCGTTGTCGCGTTCCACCGCGATCGGCGCGCCGGTCGCGAGTTCGCGGGCACGATGGGCGGCGAGCATCACGAGGTCGAACCGGTTGGGGACCTTGTCGACGCAATCCTCGACGGTGACGCGGGCCATGGGCGGACCTCTCGAACGGAGCGGTTGCGGAGAACCGTCCACATAAGCCGTCCCGGGCCGCGAGGCAAGCGGCTCGACGGCGCCGATCGGGCGGCCATGCTTGCGCCCGAGGCGCGGCGCACGCATGGTCCACTCACCATTAGTCATGATTCGGGAAGCGGCGGCATTGCCCGAGTTCCGCGCGCGCCTTTTGGAGATGCCATGTTCTATCGCGACGAACGCCTGGCCCTGTTCATCGACGGGTCGAACCTTTATGCCGCGGCGAGGGCGCTGGGCTTCGACATAGACTACAAGCTGCTGCGAAACGAGTTCATGCGGCGCGGAAAGCTGGTGCGAGCCTTCTACTACACCGCCCTGGTGGAGAACGAGGAGTACTCGCCGATCCGTCCGTTGGTCGACTGGCTCGATTACAACGGCTACTCGATGGTCACCAAGCCCGCCAAGGAATTCACCGATTCCACCGGACGGCGCAAGATCAAGGGCAACATGGACATCGAACTCGCGGTCGACGCGATGGAGATGGCCGAGCGCATCGATCACATGGTGCTGTTCTCCGGCGACGGCGACTTCCGGCCGCTGGTCGCGGGGATCCAGCGCAAGGCCGTCCGGGTCTCGGTCGTCTCGACGATCCGCACCTCGCCGCCGATGATCGCCGACGACCTGCGCCGTCAGGCCGACAACTTCATCGAGCTCGAGGAGCTCAAGGAGATCATCGGCCGCCCGCCGCGCCCGCCCCGGCACGTCGAGGCCGAGGAGACGGACGAGACCGAGGCTTGAGCGCCGACGCGGCGGCGCCGCCCGAGGCGCCGCGGGACTGCACGCTCTGCCCCCGGCTGGTGGCTTATCGCGAAGCGGTGCGCGCGAAGGAGCCGGACTGGTACAACGGCGCGGTGCCGAGCTTCGGCGACCCCGAGGCGCGGCTGCTGGTGGTGGGTCTCGCGCCCGGGGTTTCGGGCGCCAACCGGACCGGTCGTCCCTTCACCGGGGACCACGCGGGCGGTCTGCTCTACGCGACGCTCGGGCGCTTCGGCTTCGCCGAGGGGGAGTTCGAGGCGCGCGCCGACGACGGGTTGCGGCTGGTCGACTGCATGGTGACGAACGCCGTGCGCTGCGTGCCGCCGCAGAACAAGCCGGTGGGCGAGGAGATCGCCACCTGCCGGCGTTTCCTGACGGCGCGCATGGCGGCGCTGCCGCGGCTTCGCGCGGTGCTGTGCCTCGGGCGGATCAGCCACGAGAGCGTGGTGCGGGCGCTGGGCGGGCGCCCGGCGCGCGCGCCGTTCGGGCACGGCGCGCGGCACGCGCTCGGCGGCGTCGAGATCTTCGACAGCTACCACTGCTCCCGCTACAACACGAACACCGGGCGGCTGACGCAGGAGATGTTCGAGACGGTGTTCGCCGACGTCCGCGCCATGCTGGACGCCTGAGGCGGCGGGACCGGCCCGCCGCCCTCTGGCCGGGGCGGCGGGGCTCAGCCCGCCGCCTGCTCCTCCCGCTCCAGCTCTTCGATCATGCGCTCGATCAGCCCGAGCCCCTTCTGCCAGAAGGCGGGGTCCGAGGCGTCGAGGCCGAAGGGCGCCAGCAGCTCCTTGTGGCGCTTGGAGCCGCCGGCGGCGAGCATCTCGAAGTACTTCTCCTGAAAATCGGAGCCGTCCTCCTCGTAGACCGCGTAAAGCGCGTTCACGAGACCGTCGCCGAAGGCGTAGGCGTAGACGTAGAAGGGCGAGTGCACGAAGTGGGGCACGTAGCTCCACCAGGCGTGGTAGCCCTCGGCGAACTCGAAGACGGGGCCGAGGCTTTCGCTCTGCACCTCGAGCCAGATGCCGCCGAGATCCTCGGCCGTCAGCTCGCCTTCGGCGCGGGCGGCGTGCACGCGGCATTCGAAATCGTAGAAGGCGATCTGCCGGACCACGGTGTTGAGCATGTCCTCGACCTTGCCGGCGAGGAGGGTGCGGCGCTTCTTCGGATCGGCCTCCGCGTCGAGCAGCCGGCGGAATGTCAGCATCTCGCCGAACACCGAGGCCGTCTCGGCCAGCGTCAGGGGCGTGTGGGACAGCAGTTCTCCCTGACCGGCGGCGAGGCGCTGGTGCACGCCGTGGCCGAGCTCGTGCGCGAGGGTCATCACGTCTCGCGTCTTCCCGAGGTAATTGAGCATCACGTAGGGATGCGCGTCGGTCACGGTGGGGTGGGCGAAGGCGCCGGGGGCCTTGCCGCGCTTCACCGGCGCGTCGATCCAGCCTTCGGTGAAGAAGGGCTCGGCGAGCTCGGCCATCTTCGGCGAGAAGCCTTCGTAGGCGGAGAGGACGGTCGCCTTCGCCTCCTCCCAGGGGATCTTGCGGTCCTCCTCGTCCGGCAGCGGCGCGTTGCGGTCCCAGTACTCCAGCTTCTCGAGGCCGAGGCGCCGGGCCTTGGCCGCGTAATAGCGGTGCGAGAGGCGCGGATAGGCCTCGACCACCGCGTCGCGGAGGGCCTGGACGACCTCGGGCTCCACCTGATTGGCGAGGTGCCGGCCGGTCTGCGGCGAGGGCATCTTGCGCCAGCGGCACTCGATCTCGTGCTCCTTCACCAGCGTGTTCATGATGCGCGAGAACAGGGGGAGCGTCTCGACGAAGACGGCGGTCAGCGCCTCGGCCGCCGCCTTGCGGCGCTCGCGCTTCGGATCGGAGAGCAGGGTGAGGGCGGATTCGAGGGGCATCTCCTCGCCGTCCACGTCGAAGACGAGCCGTGCCATCGTCTCGTCGAAGAGGCGGTTCCAGGCGGTCGCGCCGACGACCGACTGGTCGTGCAGGAACTTCTCCAGCTCGTCCGAGAGCTGGTGCGGGCGCAGCGCGCGCAGGGCGTCGAGCCAGGGCCGGTAGCGCGCCAGCGCCTCGCTCTCGGCGAGCCTGGCCTCGAGCGCGTCCTCCGGCAGGCGATTGAGCTCGAGCGAGAAGAACACCGTCGGGGCCGTGATCTCCGTCACCGCGTTCTGCATGTCGCCGAGGAACTTGGCGCGGCCGGGGTCGGTGGTGTCCTGGTAGTGGCGCAGGCCCGCATAGGACATCACGCGGCCGAGCAGGCGCTGCAGGTCCTCGTAGCGGCCGAGTGCGGCGGCGAGGGCGTCGCCGTCCATCTCCGCCATGCGGCCCTCCGCCTCCTCGACGAGGGTCGCCACGAGGTCGCGCGCCGCGTCGAGGTCGCGCGCGAGTTCTGGCGCGTCCGGCGCCGGATAGAGATCGTCGAGATTCCATTCGGGCAGGTCCCCGAGCGGCGCGTCGCCGGCCCCGCCCTCCCGGGCGACGTCGTGGAAGGGGCGCGGGTCGGCGGCGGGGAAGGGGGCTCGGGTCATCGGCGTCTCCTGTCGCGCGGGTCCCCGGCGGGATAGCGCGGCGCGGCGGCGGGGGAAAGGCGGCGGAACGTCAGAGGTCGAGCCGCTCCGACCCGTCCGGATCGGCGGGTTCGGGCTCCGGGTCCGATTCCGACTCCGGCCCCGGTTCCTGCTTGTCGAGCCGAGGGATCAGGATGTCGCCGTCGGGCTGGATCTCCGGCGGACCGTAGCGCGGCAGATCGTCGATCGTGGCGCGCAGGGCGTCCAGCACCGGGCGCAGATCCTGCAGCAGGTTCTCCAGCGCGCGGCGTGCCGCTTCGCCGAGCGCCTCGCCCTCGGCTTCGGGACGCGGCTCGGCTTCGTCCGTCTGCGCGGCGGCGGGTCCGGGCGCGACGGCGGGCAGGGCGACGAGCAGCGCCGCGGCGAAGGCGGCGGCGCGCGGGGCGGATGAGGACATGCTGATCATGGGAAGGCAGATGGCGCCGCGCGCGCCGGGTTCCAAGGGCGCGGCCGCGACGGAAAAGGCCCCCCGCGCAGGGCGCGGGGGGCCTTCGGAGATGCGATGCGGTTTCCGACGGCCGAGGCCGCCGGAAGGGACCGTCAGGCGATCACTCGGAGACCGCGATGGTGGCGCGGCGGTTGCGCGGCTCGCGCACGCCGTCGGCGGTCTCGACCGCCAGATCCAGCTCGGAGCGGCCGGCCTTGGTGATGCCGCCGATCTCGACGCCCTGCTCGGCGGCACGGGCGAGGATGGCGCGCTCCACCGCGGTGGCGCGGCGCTCGGACAGGCGCTGGTTGTACTCGACCGAGCCGACGGTGTCGGTGTGGCCGACGATCGAGACCAGCGGATCGGTGTAGCTGGCCAGCATGTCGACGACGCCGTTGATGACGTCCATCGCGGCGGACGTGATCGTGGCCTGGTCGAAGCCGAAGAAGACCGTCATGTCGCCCTGCGCGCCGACGCAGGCCGCGACGGCCTCGTCGAGCATGGCCTTGGCGTCGGCGGCCGAGATGCAGGCGAACGCGCCCTCTGCGAGGGACTCGAGATACTGGTCCCACATGGCCTGCGCCTTGGCGCAGGCGGCCGGCCGGGCGGCGGCGTTGGCGGTGATCACGTCGACCGCGTTCTGGTAGCCCTCGGCCTCGACCCCGAGATCGCCGGGCGACCATGGCGCGACGCCGCCGGAGGCCGCGGCCTGCGACTTCGCCACGTAAGCGGTCGAGTCCATCCAGTTGACGTCGGTGCGCGCCGAGCGGACGGCGAGCGCCTGATACTCGCGGGCAAGCGCCGAGTTGAAGTCGTCGCCGGCGATCGACTGGCCGAGATAGTTCTCGGCCGTGAACGTGCCGCCGAGATTCGCTCCGGGCAGCTGAGAGCAGCCCGCCAGCGTCAGCGCGGCTCCGGCCATCACGATTCGGGAAACGATGCTCATCCCTCTCTCCGTCTATCTGAGTGCCCGGAAGCCTCTGTCCGGGGCCTGTCGGTCCCCCCGACCGTTGTGGCGCGCGGGAGGTGCTATGCAGGCACTGGCATGAAAGCGCGCGCCGTTCAACCGATCCTTCCTCGGTCCGGTCGCGCCGAAAGGCGGATTCAAGGGCGAGTCGCGGATTAACAACACCTTCGTTCTCTCGGGCTACACCGGCGTCGAAATCCAAGATCCGGTGACGGGAGAACGGCGTGATGGACGGTGGCGGTACGGGGCGCGGCGGCGCCGAATGGCGCATGCGGGAACTGGTGCGCGAGGCGATGACCCGCCCGGACGGGCACGTGCGGTCGCTGGACGAGATCGAGACGGAGGCGATCCGCCTCGCGCTCGAACTCTATCGCGGCAACCTGTCGGAGGCGGCGCGGCGGCTCGGCATCGGCCGCTCGACCCTCTACCGCAAGCTTCCGCGCGCGCGGAAGAACTGAACCCGCGGAGGGCGCGGCCCGGATCGCCGCGCCCCTCACGCGTCACATGTTCGGATAGTTCGGACCGTCGCCGCCCTGCGGCACGCGCCACTCGATGTTCTGGCTCGGATCCTTGATGTCGCAGCTCTTGCAGTGGACGCAGTTCTGCGCGTTGATCACGAAACGCGGGTTCGAGCCGTCGTCGTCGGTCACCACCTCGTAGACGCCGGCCGGGCAGTAGCGCTGCGCCGGCTCGGCATATTTCTTCAGGTTCCACGCGATCGGGATCTCGGGATCCTTCAGGTGCAGGTGGCAGGGCTGATCCTCCGCGTGATTGGTGGCGGAGAAGGAGACGTTGGTCAGCCGGTCGAAGCTCAGCACGTTGTCGGGCTTGGGATAGTCGATGGGCTTGAAGCGCTTGGCGCGGCCGGTCGCCTCGGCGTCGGTCTTGCCGTGCTTGAGCGTGCCGAACAGCGTGAAGCCGGTGAGCGAGGCGGCCCACATGTCGAGCCCGCCGAGTCCGAGCCCGCCCGCGAGGCCGAAGCGGGACCAGAGCGGCTTGACGTTGCGCACCGGCTTGAGGTCCTTCGCGATCGGGCCGGAGCGGACCTCGGCCTCGTAGGCCGTCAGTTCGTCCGAGGCGCGCCCCTCGTTCAGCGCGGCGAAGGCCGCCTCGGCCGCCGCGACGCCGGACAGCATGGCGTTGTGGTTGCCCTTGATGCGGGGCACGTTGACCATCCCGGCCGAGCAGCCGAGCAGCGCGCCCCCCGGGAAGGTCAGCTTCGGCAGCGACTGCCAGCCCCCCTCGGTGATCGCGCGGGCGCCGTAGGCGACGCGCTTGCCGCCCTTCAGCACGTCCGCGATCGCCGGATGGTGCTTCCAGCGCTGGAACTCCTGGTAGGGGCGGATGTAGGGGTCCTCGTAGTTCAGATGCACGACGAAGCCGAGATACACCTGATTGTTCTCGGCGTGATACATGAAGGACCCGCCGCCGGCGCGGTCGCCGAGGGGCCAGCCCATGGTGTGCACCACCCGGCCTTCCGAGTGGTTCTCGGGCTTGATCTCCCAGATCTCCTTCATGCCGAGGCCGAACTTCTGCGGCTCGACATCGTCCGCGAGGCCGTAACGCGCGATCGCCTCCTTGGAGAGCGAACCGCGCACCCCCTCGGCGAGGAACACGTACTTGCCGTGCAGCTCCATGCCGGGTTCGTAGTTCGGACCCGGCTCGCCGTCCTTGTCGCGGCCGAACTCGCCGGCGACGACGCCCTTCACCTCGCCGTCCTCGCCGTAGACCAGTTCGGAGCAGGAGAAGCCGGGGAAGATCTCGACGCCGAGCTCCTCGGCCTGCTCGGCCAGCCACCGGCAGACGTTGGCCATCGAGACCACGTAGCAGCCGTCGTTGCTCATCAGCTTCGGCATCGGCCAGGTCGGCACGCTCACGTCGCCGGCCTCGCCGAGCACGAGGAAGCGGTCCTCGCTCACCTCGCTCTTCACGGGCGCGCCCCGTTCGCGCCAGTCGGGCAGCAGGGCGTCGAGGCCGGAGGGGTCGAGCACCGCGCCCGAGAGGATGTGCGCGCCGACCTCGGCCCCCTTTTCGAGCACCACGACGGACACGTCGTCGCCGCCGAGCTGCTTGAGCCGGATCGCGGCGCTGAGGCCGGCCGGGCCGGCCCCCACGACGACGACGTCGTATTCCATGGATTCGCGCTCGATCTCGCTCATGCGGTGCGTCTCCCTTGGCCGCGGCGCGTTCCCGGACGGGGCGCGCGGGCGCGGCGCGTGACCATCTGTGTCCGGCGGCTGGCTAGCCTTCCCCCGAGTGCGGCGTCAACCTTCCGCGCGGGACGGCTTCCGGCCTGCCTCTCAGGGATATAGGGTCCGCGGCATGAGCGACGAGACGGCGGGACGGACGGACGCAGCGCCCGAGGCTTGGGCCGGAGCGGGGCGCGAGGCGCTGCTCGCGGCGCTGGCGTGGCAGGTCGAGCTCGGCGTCGACGTGCCGCTGGGCGAGGATTTCGTGGACCGCTTCGCCGAGGAGGCGGCGCGCCGCGCGGCGGCGGAGACGGCGCGTCCGGCCGCCCCCGCGGCTCGCGGCCCGGCCTCGCCGGAGGCGCGTCCTGCAGGGGCGCCGGCCCGTCCGTCGCCGCCGGCTCCCGCGCCCCTCGGGGACGCGGATCCGGCGGCGGCCGCCGTCGCCGCGCGGGACGCCGCCGCCGCCTCGGGCGATCTCGCGACGCTGCACGCCGCGATCCGCGCCTTCGAAGGCTGCGCGTTGAAGCGCGGCGCGCGCAACACGGTGATCGCGGACGGCCGGCCCGGCGCGCGCGTGATGGTCGTGGGCGAGGCGCCGGGGCGGGAGGAGGACCGGGTCGGCCGGCCCTTCGTCGGGCGCTCGGGCCAGCTTCTCGACCGGATGCTGGCGGCGATCGGCCTCTCGCGCGGCGCCGAGGAGCCGGGCGCGGGCGTCTACGTCACCAACGCCGTCTACTGGCGGCCGATGGAGAACCGGAAGCCCTCGGCCGACGAGGTCGCGATGCTGCTGCCGTTTCTCGAGCGGCATGTCGAGCTGGCGGCGCCGGACCTGTTGCTGCTGACCGGCGCGACGCCCGCGCAGGCCCTTTTCGCCTCCGCCGAGGGGGTCGCCCGGCTCCGCGGGCGCTGGGTGCGCTGGCGCGGGATCCCGGCGCTGGCCACCTTCCATCCCGCCTATCTGCTGCGCCAGCCGCTGAAGAAGCGCGAGGTCTGGCGCGACCTTCTGGCGCTGCGCGCGGCGCTCGACGGAGAGGAGATCCCGGCATGAGCCGCATCGACGAGACCCGCGACTTCGTGCCGATGCGCATCGCGGTGCTGACCGTCTCCGACACGCGCTCGGCGGGCGACGACCGCTCGGGCGACCTGCTGGCCGAGCGGATCGCCTCGGCCGGCCACCTCCTCGCCGACCGGCGGATCGTCAGGGACGAGCGGGCGGAGATCGCGGGCGCGCTCGCGGCCTGGATCGAGGATCCCGCGATCGACGTCGCGCTGAGCACCGGGGGCACCGGCCTGACCGGCCGCGACGTGACGGTGGAGGCGCATCGCGACGTCTACGAGAAGGAGATCGAGGCCTTCGGGACGGTGTTCACCATGGTCTCCATGGCCAAGATCGGGACGTCGGCGGTGCAGAGCCGGGCCTGCGGGGGCGTGGCGAAGGGCACCTACCTGTTCGCGCTGCCGGGCTCGCCGTCGGCCTGCCGGGACGCCTGGGACGAGATTCTCGGTCCGCAGTTCGATTACCGGCACCGGCCCTGCAACTTCGTGGAGATCCTCCCCCGGCTCGACGAGCACATGAGGCGCAAGTGAGCGACGCGTGGCGGGAGGCGGACTTCCCGACCTACGGCGGCTGGGAGGATCCGGGGCCGGGGCTCGGCGCGGTGGTGCTGGCGGTGGACGCCGCGGGCCGGGTGTTGATGCAGTTGCGCGATCTGCGCGAGGACGTGCCGCTCGGCGGGCTGTTCGCGCCCTTCGGCGGCGGGGTCGAGGCGGGCGAGACGCTGCTGGGCGCGGCGCTGCGGGAGTTCGAGGAGGAGACGGGCGTCGTCTTGCCGGCGTCGGCGCTGCGGCCGCTCGGCCGCGTGCTGTCGTCGCATCCCGGTCGCACGCGGCTCTATTGTTTCGCCGTGCGCTGGCCGGGGGGGACGGAGGGCCTGCAGCTCGGCGAGGGGGCGGGCTTCGCGTTTCTCACGCCGGATCAGGTGCTCGGCTTTCCGGTGGCCGAGTCGGCGCGGGCGCTGGCCCTGGCGGCGCCGGGCGCGCTCGGCGACTGAGCGGCGGATCAGGCCGGGGCGAGGGCGGCGAGGCTCTCGAACAGCTGGCGCCCGCCGGTGCCGCCGTGGACGGGGTCCACCGCGCGCTCCGGATGCGGCATCAGGCCGAGGATGCGGCGGTTCTCCGACAGGACGCCCGCGACGTCGTCCAGGCTGCCGTTGGGCGCGCCACCGACATAGCGGAAGGCGACGCGGTCCTCTGCGGCGAGGCGGCGGCGCGTCTCGGGATCGGCGACCCAGCAGCCGTCGTGATGCGCGAGGGGCATCGTGGTCGTCTCGCCGACGCGCCAGGCGGCGGTGAAGGGGCTTTCCGCCGCGATCTCCAGCGCCTGATCCTTGCAGGTGAAACGCAGACCCGCGTTGCGCATCAGGGCCCCGGGCAGCAGCCCCGCCTCGGTCAGCACCTGAAAGCCGTTGCAGACGCCGAGGACGAGGCCGCCGCGGGCGGCGAAATCCGCCGTGGCGCGCATCGCGGGGGCGCGGGCGGCGATGGCGCCGGAGCGAAGGTAGTCGCCGAAGGAGAAGCCGCCGGGCACGGCGACGAGGTCCAGTCCCTCGGGCAGCGTCGCGTCCTTCCACCAGACGCGCGCCGGGGCGCGGCCGAAGGCCTGCGTCAGCGCCACCTCCATGTCGCGGTCGCAGTTGGAGCCGGGAAAGATCAGGACGGCGGCGCGCATCGGGGCCTCACTCGATCTCGATCGACCAGGTCTCGATCACCGGGTTGGCGAGCAGGGTGTCGCACATGCGGTCGACCTCGGCGCGGGCGGCCTCCCGGTCGGTCGCGGCGAGGTCGAGCTCGATCAGCTTGCCCTGCCGGGCGCCTTCGACGCCCTTGAAGCCGAGCGTGCCGAGGGCGCGGCGGATCGCCTCGCCCTGCGGGTCGAGGACGCCGGTCTTGAGCGTCACGTGCACCCTGGCCTTCATGGCGGTCTCCGTTCCGGGTCTTGGTCCGCCTGCGCCGTCTTGCGGCGGGCGCGGGGGGTCAGTGGACCAGCTTCGGGCCCGTCGCGGCGCGGCCGCCGCTGCGCGGCATGATGCCGAGGCGCGAGGCGACTTCGGTGTAGGCGTCGGCGAGATCGCCCAGATCGCGGCGGAACACGTCCTTGTCGAGCTTGCGGCCGGTCTTGGAGTCCCAGAGGCGGCAGCTGTCGGGGCTGATCTCGTCGGCGACGACGACGCGCTGGAAGTCGCCCTCGTAGACGCGCCCGCACTCGATCTTGAAGTCGACGAGGCGGATGCCGACGCCGAGCATCATGCCGGAGAGGAAGTCGTTCACCCTGAGCGCCAGCGAGATGATGTCGTCCACGTCCTGCTGGGTGGCCCAGTTGAAGGCGGCGATATGCTCTTCGGTCACCATCGGATCGCCGAGCTTGTCGTCCTTGTAGTAGAATTCGATGATCGGGCGCGGCAGAGGCGTGCCCTCCTCGATGCCGAGGCGGGTGGAGAGCGAGCCGGCGGCCACGTTGCGCACCACGACCTCGAGCGGGATGATCTCGCAGGCGCGGATCAGCTGCTCGCGCATGTTCACGCGGCGGATGAAGTGGGTCGGCACGCCGATGGCGTTGAGGCCGGACATGATGTGCTCGGAGATGCGGTTGTTGAGCACGCCCTTGCCGTCCACCACGCCGGTCTTCTGCGCGTTGTTGGCGGTCGCGTCGTCCTTGAAGTACTGGATGTAGGTGCCGGGCTCCGGACCCTCGTAGAGGATCTTCGCCTTGCCTTCGTAGACCAGTCTGCGACGCGCCATGGATGCCTCGGAAAAGGGGTCTTGGCGCGCGGACCTGGATCCGCGCGCCGGGCCGCGGACACATAAGCGATAGCACGGGGCGCCGCAAGCGCCCCGCCCGGCGATCGCCGCCTCGGCGACGCTTCCCAAGGCCGGCCGCGTCGGCTAGACCGGGAACGGACGCAGGATTTTCCGGCGGAGAACGAGATGACGACCTTCGACGATCGCGAACAGGCCTTCGAGAAGAAATACGCCCATGACGAGGAGATGCGCTTCAAGGCCGAGGCGCGGCGCGACAAGCTCCTCGGTCTCTGGGCCGCGGAACTGATGGGTCTCGAGGGCGAGGCGGCGGACGAATACGCCCGCAGCGTCGTCATCGCCGACCTCGAGGAGCCGGGGGACGAGAACGTCTACCGCAAGGTCTCCGCCGATCTGGAGGCGAAAGGCGTCTCCACCGAAGGGCTGCGCGCGAAGATGAACGAGCTTCTCGCCGAGGCGAAGGCCCAGATCATGAGCGATCGCCGCTGACGGCGATCCGGCGGCGCGGTCCGCTGGCCGCGCCGCCTTTCGCCGGGCCTGTCCGATCGCCGCCGAAGACGGGCGGCGATCGTGCCGGGGGCGACCGCGTCGGGCCCGCCCGCTCCCGCGTGTCCGGCGTCAGCCGGCGGGCAGCATCGCCTCGACCGCGGCGAGGATCTCCGCATGGTCCGGCGGAGTGCTCGAACCCCAGGCGCCCGCGAGCCGGCCGTCCGGCGCGATCAGATACTTGTGGAAGTTCCAGCGCGGCGACGGCAGATCCTGCGACCGGCCCGCCTCCCGCGCCCAGGCGTAGAACGGATGCGCGGACGGCCCCTTGACGCGCACCAGCTCGGTCATCGGGAAGTCGATGGCGAAGTTGACCTCGCAGAAATCCTTGATGGCCGCCTCGTCCTCGTATTCCTGCCGGCCGAAATCGCGGCTCGGCGCGCCGATCACCACGAGGCCGCGTCCGCGATGCGCGTCCCACAGGGCCTGCAGCGCCTCGTACTGCCGGGTGAAGGCGCAGCGCGAGGCGGTATTGACCACCAGCACCGGGCGCCCGGCATAGTCCGCGAGCGCCAGCCGTCCGCCGTCGATCGAGGCGAAGTCGAACGCGTGCGCGCCCTCCGGCGCGGCGCGGAGGGCGGCGGGGGCGAAGCCCGCGGCGGCGGCGAGGATCAGGAAGCGTCGGCGGTCCATGCGTCTCTCTCCGGGTCGTTTGCGGAGGATACGGCCGCGCGCCGGATTCGGTTCGCGCGGCCGGGCGCCGCAGGAGGGGATCAGGCGTCGCCGAAGACGCGGGCGAAGATCGTGTCGACGTGCCTCATGTGGTGCTCCAGATCGAAGAGGGGCGCGAGAGCCTCGGCCGGGATCAGGGCCGTGACCTCGGGATCGGAGCGGAGCGAGGCGAGGAAGTCGGCGTCCTCGTCCCAGGTGCGCATCGCGTTGCGCTGCACGAGCCGATAGGCGTCCTCGCGGCTGGCGCCGGCCTGGGTGAGCGCCAGCAGCACCCGCTGGGAGTGGACGAGGCCGCGCAGGCGGTCGAGGTTGCGGGCCATGTTGTCGGGATGGACGACGAGGTTCCGCACGACGCCGGTGAGGCGGGCGAGCGCGAAGTCGAGCGTGACGGTGGCGTCGGGGCCGATGAAGCGCTCGACCGAGGAGTGGGAGATGTCGCGCTCGTGCCAGAGGGCGACGTTCTCCATCGCCGGCAGGCAGTGGGAGCGCACGACGCGGGCGAGGCCGGTGAGGTTCTCGGTCAGCACCGGATTGCGCTTGTGGGGCATCGCGGAGGAGCCCTTCTGGCCGGGGGAGAAGTGCTCCTCGGCCTCGAGCACCTCGGTCCGCTGGAGGTGGCGGATCTCCGTCGCGAGGCGCTCGATGGAGCTCGCGACGACGGCGAGGGTCGCGAAGAAGGCGGCGTGCCGGTCGCGCGGGATGACCTGGGTGGAGACGGGTTCGGGCTTCAGGCCGAGCTTCGCGGCGACGTGGGCCTCCACCTTCGGATCGACCGAGGCGAAGGTGCCGACGGGGCCGGAGAGGGCGCAGGTCGCGACCTCCTCGCGCGCCGCGACGAGGCGGGCGCGGTTGCGGTCGAACTCGGCGTAGGCCTGGGCGAGCTTGAGGCCGAAGGTCGTCGGCTCGGCGTGGATCCCGTGGGAGCGGCCGATGCAGGGGGTGAGGCGATGCTCGAGGGCGCGGGTCTTCAGCGCCTCGAGCAGGGCGTCCATGTCCGCGACGAGAAGGTCCGCGGCGCGCACGAGCTGCAGATTGAAGGCGGTGTCGAGGACGTCGGAGCTGGTCAGGCCCTGATGGACGAAACGCGCCTCGGGGCCGACGAGCTCGGAGAGATGGGTGAGGAAGGCGATGACGTCGTGCTTCGTCTCCCGCTCGATCTCGTCGATGCGGGCGACGTCGAACTCCATGTCCTTCGCGCGCCACACGACCTCGGCCGCCTCGCGCGGGATCACGCCGAGTTCGGCCAGCGCGTCGCAGGCGTGCGCCTCGATCTCGAACCAGAGTCGGAACTTCGTCTCCGGCGACCAGATCGCGGTCATCTCTGGACGGGCGTAGCGGGGGACCATGGGCGCGCTCCGGGGGTTCCTGCGGGACGCGACGGGGTATGGCGCCGGGGTCGGAGCGTGGCAATGGCGAGGCGCGCGGGGGCGGTGACGCCACGTCCCCTCTTGCCCCGCGCGACGCCGGGCGGGACACCCGCCGTCGGCGGCTCGGGCCGCCGGACTTCGGATCATGGCTGGACTGCGACGACGGGAGTGGAGCGGATGACGAACGGAGTGTTGGCCGAAATCGCCGGCCCGCGGAGCGGGACGGGCCTTTGGCTCAAGCGCGCGGCGCTGCTGGCCTTCGGGGTGGCGGCGATGGCGGCGGCGGCCAAGGTCAAGGTCCCGCTCTGGCCCTCGCCGGTGCCGATCACCTTCGGGACCTTCGCGGCGATGAGCCTCGGGGCGCTCTACGGTCCGCGGCTGGGCGCGGCGACGCTGCTGGCCTGGATCGCGGTCGGGGCGGCCGGGCTCGACGTCTTCGCGGGGTCGGGCGCCGCGTCGGGGCTGGCCTACCTCGCCGGGCCGACGGGCGGCTACGTGGCGGGCTTCGCGCTGGCGGCGGCCCTGACGGGCGCGCTGGCGGCGCGGGGCTGGGACCGGAGCCCGTGGCGCATGGCGGTCGCGATGGCGCTCGGCACGGCGCTGATCTACGCGCCGGGGCTGCTCTGGCTGCGCGGCTTCGCCGAGGACTGGACGCAGACGCTGGTCTGGGGGCTGTGGCCGTTCCTGGTCGGCGACGCGCTGAAGCTGGCGCTGGCGGCGGCGCTGATCCCGGCCGTCCGGCGGCTGGCCGGGCGCGGCTAGTCGAGGCGGGCCGTCGCCTTCAGGGCGCCGGGACGGGCCGGATCCGTCCCGAGCGCCCAGGCCTTGGCCGGGATCCGCGTGCCCTTCGCCGTGACATGGGCGGCGACCTCGAGCCGCAGGCCCGGCAGCAGGCGCGCCGGGACCGCGACGCCGTCGGAGAACTCCACGAGGATCTCGGCCGGCGGGTCGGGCGTCCGCGTCAGCGGGCGGAGCGCCGCGCCGCGGTAGAGGTGGGTCGCCGCGACCGCCAGGACGGCGGTCACCGTCCCGAGCCGCCCGCCGGCGTCCGACGGCGCGGACGCCCGCCCGCCGGCCGATCGGAGGCGGTCACGCCGGGGCGGGCTCGCCGAGGGCGGCGGCCAGCAGTTCGCGCGTGTAGGCGGAGCGGGGGGCGGCGAACACCGTCTCGGATTCGCCCGCCTCCACCACCTCGCCGGCCCGCATCACGATCATGCGGTGCGCCAGCGCCCGGACCACCTTGAGGTCATGGGAGATGAAGACGTAGGCGAGGCCGTGGCGGTCCTGGATGTCGCGCAGGAGCTCGACGATCTGGGTCTGCACCGTCATGTCGAGGGCGCTGGTCGGCTCGTCCAGCACCAGGAGGCGGGGCTTCAGGATCAGCGCGCGGGCGATGGCGATGCGCTGGCGCTGGCCGCCGGAGAACTCGTGCGGGTAGCGGTCCAGCATCGCGGGGTCGAGGCCGACCTCGGCGAGGGCCGCCGCGACGGCGTCGCGCGGGCGTCCGGCGCCCTCGACGCTGTGGACGGTGAGTCCCTCGGCGACGATCCGCTCGACGGTCATGCGGGGCGAGAGGGATCCGTAGGGATCCTGGAACACCATCTGCATGCGGCGGCGGAGGGGCCGGACCGCCGGTCCCTTCAGCCGGGAGATGTCGCCGCCGAGGAAGACGATCGGGCCCTCGGACGGGGTCAGGCGCATCAGCGCGAGGGCGAGCGTGGTCTTGCCGGAGCCCGACTCCCCGACGACGCCGAGGGTCTCGCCCTCGCGCACCGAGAGGGGGGCGTCCTTCACCGCCTCGACATGGCCGACGACGCGGCGCATCAGGCCGCGGCGGATCGGGAAGCGGACCGAGAGGCCGGGGCTGTGCAGCACCGTCTCGGCGCCCCGGGGCACGGGGCGGGCGATCCCCTTCGGCTCGGCGGCGAGCAGCTTGCGGGTGTAGGGGTGGCGCGGATCGGCGAAGAGGGCGCGGGTGGCGCCGGTCTCCACGATCTCGCCGCCCTGCATGACGGCGACGCGGTCGGCGATGCGGCGGACGATGCCGAGATCGTGGGTGATGAAGAGCATGGCCAGCCCCTCCTCCGCCTGAAGGCGTTTCAGGAGGTCGAGGATCTGGGCCTGGATGGTGACGTCGAGCGCGGTGGTGGGCTCGTCGGCGATCAGCAGGTCCGGGCCGTTGGCGAGGGCCATGGCGATCATCACGCGCTGGCGCTGGCCGCCGGAGAGCTGGTGGGGATAGTCGGCCAGCCTCGATTCGGGGTCGCGGATGCCGACCTTGGCGAGCAGATCGAGGATGCGCGCGCGGGCGGGCGCGCCCGAGAGGCCCTGATGGACGGCGAGGCTTTCCGCGAGCTGCTTCTCGATGGTGTGGAGCGGGTTCAGCGACGTCATCGGCTCCTGGAACACGAAGCTGACGTCGTTGCCGCGGGTGCGCCGCAGGGCGGCCTCGTCGGCGCCGACCATCTCGCGCCCGGCATAGGTGACCGAGCCCTCGACGATCGCCGTGTCGGGCAGGAGACCGACGGTGGAGAGCGCGGCGACGGACTTGCCGGAGCCGGATTCGCCGACGAGGGCGAGGGTCTCGCCGGGCCGGATCTCGAAGTCGACGCCGCGGACGGCGCGGACCGGCCCCTCGCGCGTCGGGAAGGTGACGGAGAGGCCGCGGGCGCGGAGCAGGGCGCTCATCGGAAGGTCTTTCTGGGATCGAAGGCGTCGCGGATGCCTTCGAACACGAAGACCAGCAGCGAGAGCATGATCGCGAAGGCGAAGAACGCCGTGAAGCCGAGCCAGGGGGCCTGGAGGTTGTTCTTGCCCTGGAGGGCGAGGTCCCCGAGCGACGGATACGACGCCGGCAGCCCGTAGCCGATGAAGTCCAGCGTCGCGAGCGTGGTGATCGAGGCGGTGAGGATGAAGGGCAGCATCGTCAGCGTCGCCACCATCGCGTTCGGGAGGAGGTGGCGGAACATGATGGTCCAGTCCCCGACGCCGAGGGCCTTCGCCGCGCGGACGTATTCGAAGTTGCGGGCGCGCAGGAACTCCGCCCGGACCACGCCGACGAGCGCTGTCCACTGGAACAGCGAGAGCAGGATCAGCATCGACCAGAAGGTCGGCTCGATCACGGCGGCGATGATCATGATGAGGAAGAGCACGGGGATCGCGCTCCAGATCTCCTCGACCCGCTGGAAGGTGAGGTCCACCCAGCCGCCGAAATAGCCCTGCGCGGCGCCTGCGAAGACGCCGATGGCGGCCGAGAGGCCGGTGAGCGCGAGGCCGAACAGCACCGAGATGCGGAAGCCGTAGATCACGCGGGCGAGGACGTCGCGCGCCTGGTCGTCGGTGCCGAGCCAGTTCGTGCCGTCGGGCGGCGAGGGGGCGCGGGAGACCTCGTAGTTGATGGTGTCGAAGTTGAACGGGATCAGGGGCCAGACCATCGAGCCGGGAACGGCGCCTTCGGGCGGGTTTCCGGCCTCGACGGCGGCGACGATCTCCTCGGGCGCGTCGAAGCAGGATTCGAGCCCGCCGGTGAGGATCAGGCAGCGGACCTCCGGCGCGCGGTAGTCGGCCTCGGTCCGGAAGTCGCCGCCGAAGCGGGTCTCGGGGTGGAACTCGAAGATCGGATACATCGTCTCGCCGCGATAGGTGACCCAGAGCGGGCGGTCGTTGGCGACGAATTCGGCGAAGAGGGAGAGAAGGAAGAGGACGAGGAATATCCTGAGCGACCAGAGCGCACGGGTGTTGGCGCGGAAGTTCTCCCAGCGCCGGCGGGCGAGGGGGGAGAGGACGAGGCGCCCTTCGCGCCGCGGCGGCGGCTGCGCGGCGTCGGGGGCGAGGGCCGGGGCGGGCGGCGTGGACCCGCTATCGCCCGGCGGGAGGGCGCGCGCATGGGCGACGGGCGCGGCCTCGTCGGCGGGGCGGCGGGCCTCGGACTCCTCCGCCTCGCGGCGGGCGCGGTCGCGGGGATCGTCGGTCATGCCTCGCGGCTCTCGAAGTCGATGCGCGGGTCGATCCAGACATAGGTGAGGTCGGAGATCAGCTTCACGGCCATGCCCATCAGCGAGAACAGGAACAGCGTGCCGAACACCACCGGATAGTCGCGGTTCACCACGCTCTCGTAGCCGAGCAGCCCGAGACCGTCGAGCGAGAACACGATCTCGATGATGAAGGCGCCGGTGAAGAAGATGCTGACGAAGGCGCCGGGAAAGCCGGCGATGACGATCAGCATCGCGTTGCGGAACACGTGGCCGTAGAGCACGCGGCTCTCGGTCAGCCCCTTGGCCTTCGCGGTCATCACGTATTGCTTTCGGATCTCGTCGAGGAACGAGTTCTTGGTCAGCAAGGTGAGCGTCGCGAAGCCCGCGATGCTCATGGCGATGACCGGCAGCGTGATGTGGTGCAGGTAGTCCAGCACTTTCATCGGCCAGCTCAGCGCCTCCCAATTGTCCGAGACGAGGCCGCGCAGCGGGAACCATTGCAGGAAACTGCCGCCGGCGAAGAAGATCAGCAGCATGACCGCGAAGAGGAAGCCCGGAATGGCGTAGCCGACGATGACGAGGCCGGAGGTCCAGGCGTCGAACGGCGTGCCGTCCCGCACCGCCTTGCGGATGCCGAGGGGGATCGAGACGAGATAGGAGAGGAGCGTGGTCCAGAGCCCGAGGGAGATGGAGACGGGCATCTTCTCGAGGATCAGCTCGAGCACGGAGATGGAACGGAAATAGCTCTCTCCGAAGTCGAAACGGGCGTAGTTCCAGAGCATCAGGCCGAAGCGCTCGTGCGCCGGACGGTCGAAGCCGAACTGGCGTTCCAGTTCCGCGATGAAGTCGGGGTCGAGGCCCTGCGCGCCGCGATAGTCGTCGGAGCCGCCGCCGGCCTCGCCGCCCGCGCCGGTGAAGCGGTCGGTGGCGGAGCCGGCCTCGTTGAGCTGGGAGATCACCTGCTGGATCGGCCCGCCGGGCGCGAACTGGATCACGGCGAAATTGACCAGCATGATCCCGAGCAGCGTCGGGATCATCAGCAGGAGGCGGCGGAGGACGTAAGCGCCCATCGGCGCCTCTCAGCGCCGGCCGCGGCGGGGCGGGTCGCGGTCGTCCTCGGCCCGCACGGGGCGGGGCTCCGGCGCGCGCCCGCCGGCGGCCGCGGCCCCGGCGGCGACGACCGCGCCGGCGAGGCCGACCAGGATCAGCGCCTCGGCCGGCGTCAAAGCGCGCCCTCCGCCTCGAGCGCGGCCGCCTTCTCGGCGTCCCACCACCAGAAGCCGTCGCCGCGGCTGTATTTCGGCGGCGTCTCTGGCCGTCCGAAGACGTCCCAGTAGGCGACGTTGTAGGTCGCCTTGTACCAGTTCGGCGTCCAGATGTGCTTGGCGCGCAGCACGCGGTCGAGGGCGCGGGCGGCGACGTTCAGCTCCTCGCGGCTCTCGGCGTCGATCACCGCCTCGATCAACGCGTCGACGGCGGGATCGGCGACGCCGGCCAGGTTCGGGGTGCCGGGCTGGTCGGCGGACTGAGAGCCGAACTGATTGCGCAGGTTGGGTCCGGGCGTGAGGGACATCACGAAGCGGCCGGTGATGACGTCGTAGTCGAACTCCTCCTGCCGGGCCTGATACTGCGCGGGATCGACGATGCGCTGCGATGCGTCGACGCCGAGGCGCTTCAGGTTCCCGACATAGGGGCCGATGATGCGCTGGAAGGTGGGGCTGGAAAGCAGGAACTCGACGCGGAGCGTGCGTCCCTCGGCGTCGCGGCGCAGGCCGTCGTCGCCGACCTCCCAGCCGGCGCCGGACAGGAGGCGCGAGGCGCGGCGGAGCACCCGGCGGTCGGAGCCGGAGCCGTTCGTCTCGGGCGGGCTGTAGGCGGGTTCGGTGAAGACGCTTTCGGGGATCCGGCCGCGGAGCGGTTCCAGCAGGGCGAGCTCGGCCTCGGAGGGCGGGCCCTCGGCCTCCATCGGAGAGTTCTCGAAGAAGCTGTCGGTGCGGGTGTAGAGGCCGTGGAACAGCGTGTCGTTGGACCATTCGAAGTCGAAGGCCATGGCGAGGGCCTGGCGCACGTCCGGGTCCTGGAACTGCGGACGGCGCAGATTGAACCAGAAGCCCTGGATGCCGGAGGGGCGGGCGTCGGGGATCTGTTCGCGCACGACCCAGCCCTTCTCGACGGCGGGGAAGTCGTAGCCGGTGGCCCAGATCTTGGAGAAGAACTCCTCGTGGAAGAGGAAGGCGCCGCCCTTGAAGCCCTCGAAGGAGGCGGTGTAATCCTTGAAGTATTCGAACACGTAGCGGTCGAAGTTGTTGGTGCCCTGATTCACCGGGAGATCGGCGCCCCAGTAATCCTCACGCCGCAGGTATTCGATGGAGCGGCCGGGTTTCACCTCGCCGATTTCGTAGGGACCCGAGCCGAGGATCGGCTCCAGCGTCGAATCCGAGAAGTCCCGCTCCTGCCAGTAGGCTTCCGAGAGCACGGGCAGCGAGCCGACCAGCGAGGGCAGGTCGCGGCCGGAGACGTCGTCCTCGAAGTCGAAGCGAAGCTCGTGCTCGCCGAGCACGGTGACCGAGGCGACGTCCTTCAGGCGCAGGCGATAGACCGGGGCGCCGTCGGTCTTCAGGGTGCGAAAGCTCCAGGCGACGTCTTCGGCGGTGACAGGGGAGCCGTCGGCGAAGCGGGCCTCGGGGCGCAGGCGGAAGGCGATCCAGGCGCGGTCGGCGGGGTACTCGATCTCCTCCGCGAGCAGGCCGTAATAGCTGTCGGGCTCGTCGGCCGACGCGACGAGCAGCGTGTCGAAGGTGGCCGAGAGGCCCTGCGCGGGTTCGCCCTTCAGCACGAAGGGATTGAGGCTGTCGAAGGTGTTGGAGGCCCCGGTCCCGCGCCCGGACCAGACGCCGCCCTTCGGCGCGTCGGGGTTCGCGTAGTCGAAGTGCGCGAAGTCCGCGGGATACTTCAGCTCGCCGAAGGCGGAGATGCCGTGCGCGACGGTGACGTCGTCCGCCCGGGCGGACGGCGCGGCGGATAGGACGGCCGCGACGGCCAGACAGGCGAGCACGCCGGCGGCGCGGCGCTGGGCGGGACGGGCGGCGGACCGC
>JAWLFJ010000053.1:0-25848 GCA_041685625.1 Paracoccaceae bacterium
GATCGAGGGCGCCAGCTACCGCCTGCGCGCCCATGCCGACCTCATCCCCGAGCACATCCGCTCGCACGCCGCCATCACGCCGCCGCCGGCCCCAAAGCGACGTGGCCGGCCGCCCAAGAACGGAGCCGCCCATGCCTGAGCCCGACTGACCGCCGGACCCGAAAGTGGGGAATTTTCGTTCGGCACGTCTGAGGAATTTCCATTCGGCATTTACAGTCGACCGGGCCGAGCCAGGCGCCCCTCGGCCTCCGCCGCCTCGGCCAGCCCGGCGAGCGTCCCGCCGGAAACCGTCCGCTCCGCGAAGGCGTCCCGGCAGGTCCGCCGCGTCGACATCGCCTCCGCCGGCGGCGCGAGTTCCGTCTCCGTCCGCCCGGCGCCGAGTTCGACCTCCGCCAGCCGGTCCGGATCCGCCTCGAACGGCCCTGTCTCCACGGACACGGCGAGCCCCGCGCCGCCGCCGCCACCCGCAGGTTCGTCAGAGCGCAACCGCAGCTGATCGTCAGCTCCCGGTCATGCGGATCGTTCACCGGCAGCGCCCGGCGCCGGTCGGCCAGCAGTCGCACCCGCGTCGGCGAGACGCGCTCGAAGATCCAGGGCTGCGTGTTGTGGCTGGACGGCGCCAGCACCGCCGCCTCCAGCAGCGGCGCGATCAGGTCGGACATGGCTCGGCTCCAACGGCCCCGCGCGACAGGACGCCCCCGCCATGCCCGAACCCGCCGCCCCCGTCCTTGACGCCGCGCAAGGCGCCGTCAGGCGTCGCGGATGTCCCGCCCCTCGGCGTTCATCCGCGCCATGCGGTCGATTCCGTCCTCGCTCACCATCAGGTCGCAGAACAGCGTCCGCTCCGCCGCCGCCCCCTCGCGCCCACGCACCAGCCGCTTGACGTGCGCCAGCGCGAGCGGCGCCTTCTCGGCCAGCGCCCGCGCCGCCTCCAGGGCGACCGTCATCACATCCTCGACGCAGGCCGAGACCATGCCGATCCGCGCCGCCGCCTCCGGCCCGACCGTGCGCCCCATCAGCATCATATCCAGCGCCGGCCCCTCGCCGATCAGCCGCGGCAGCCGCTGCGTGCCGCCCGCGCCCGGCAGCAGTCCGATGTTCACCTCCGGCAGCCCGATCGGATAATCCCCCGCCTCCGCGAAACGGATGTCGCAGGCGAGCGCGATCTCGAACCCGCCGCCCATGCAGACGCCGTTGATCGCCGCGATCCACGGCTTCGCGCTCGCCTCGATCCGGCCGAGGATCGCCGGCGTCCCCCGGTCCGGCACCGGCCGGTCGACGGAGAAACTCATCCCCCGCTCGCGCATCGCCCGCCCGCGCGCCTCCAGCACGCGCACGTCGTAGTGCCGCACGAAGACCCCCGGCGCCCCGCCCGTCACCACGACGGCCCGGATCGCGGGATCGCCCTCGACCCGCTCGACGGCCTCGGCGAGCCCCGCCTCCGTCCCCTCGTCCATGTAGCCCTCCGGCGGATTGACGAAGCGCAGCACCGCCACCGGCCCGTCGATCTCGAATTCCACTTCGCCCGTCACGACGGCACCCTCCGCCGCAAGGCGCCCTTCGCCTCCCGCAGATCCATCGCCCGCGCGTCCTCCCGCGGATCGGCGCCCTTGGCGAAGATCGCGTGCTTCTGAAGCTTCTGCGTGCCCGTCACCGGCAGCGAGTCCATCCACGCCACCCAGCCCGGCAGCTTGTAATAGGCCAGCCGCTCCGCCGCGAAGGCGAGCACCGCCTCCGCCGCCGCCGGGTCCGCCGCCGCGCCCTCCGCCGGCACGAGGCAGGCGAACACCTCCTCGTCGCGCATCTCGTCGGCCACCGCCATCACCGCCACCTGCCGCACGCCCTCATGCGCGATCAGCGCGTTCTCCACCTCGGCGGCCGAGATGTTCTCGCCCGAGCGGCGGATGACGTTCTTCGCCCGTTCGACGAAATGCATCATCCCGTCCGGGTCCATCGTCACCACGTCGCCGGTATGGAACCAGCCGCCGCGCCACGCCGCCTCCGTCGCCTCCGGGTCCTTCAGATAGCCCCGGAAGAACCCCGCGCGCGGATCGGGTCCGCCGGCGCGCACCAGCAGCTCCCCCTCCGTCCCGCGCGGAGCCTCGGCCCCGGCCTCGTCCACCACCTTCGCCTCGAACTCCGGCAACGGCCGCCCGAAGGCCCGCGTGCCGACGCCCCTCGGCTCGTGACAGGCCGCGAAGAAGCGCCCCGTCTCGGTCATGCCCCAGACCTCGACCATCGGGATCCCGAAACGCGCCTCGAAGGCCGCGTGCAGCGTCGGCTCGATCCCCGCGCCGAGGCCGAAGCGCACGCCATGCGCCCGGTCCCGGGGCGACGGCGGCGCCTTCATCAGCACCGGCGGAATCACGCCGAGGTAATGCATCGCCGTCGCCCGCGTCGCCGCGAGGTCGTCCCACCAGCTGTCGGCGTGGAAGCGGTCCGGCAGGATCAGACAGTTCGCCGTCAGGATCGCCGCGACCGGCGTGTTGATCCCGCCGTTCATGTGGAACAGCGGCAGCGGGTTGAAGATCCGCTCCTCGCCCTCGCGCAGCGTCAGCGCCCCGCCGATCGAGGCGTAGAGCCGCCCGGCCGAAAGCGCATAGGCGTTGTCGATGATGCAGCCCTTCGGCCGCGCCGTGGTGCCGGAGGTGTAGAGCAGCGCCGCCTCCGTCCCCCGCCCCGGCGCCTCGTCCCGCCGCGGAAACGGCGGCGGCGGCGGCGCGAACGCGGCGGGGTCGCCCGCATCGGTCCACTCGACGATCGGCAGGTCCCCCGCCTCGCGCAGCTTCGCGAGGTTCCAGGGCAGCGAGACGGCCGAGACCGCCTCCGAATGCGCCAGGAAATACGCCATCTCGTCGCGCAGATGGTAGGGGTTCGCCGGCGCCTCGCCCGCCCCCACCGCGTTCAGCGCGAGAAGGTGCAGCACATGCGCCGGATGATTGTCGAGCGCCAGCACGACCCGATGCCCCGGCCCGTATCCCGCCGCGTCATAGGCGGCGGCGAGCGCCGAAACCGCCTCCGCCGCCTCGCCGTAGCTCCACTCCGCCCCGGCCTCGAGATACCCCCGTCCGGCCCTCGCCGGCGCGCAAAGAAACGGCTTCTCCGGATGCGCCGCCGCCGTGGCCCGGAACGCCTCGAAGATCGTCTCCATCACACCCGCTCGATCAGCATCGCCATGCCCTGCCCCGCGCCGAGGCACATCGACAGCACCGCGCGCCGCCCGCCCGTGTCCTCCAGATGCTGCATCGCCGTGATCGCCATGCGCACGCCGGTCACCCCCGGAGGATGGCCGACGCTGATCCCCCCGCCATAGGCGTTGTGCAGATCCCGCGGGATGCCGAGATGCCGCTCCGCGTGCAGGTTCACCACCGCGAAGGCCTCGTTGATCTCGAAACAATCCACATCGGAGATCGCGAGCCCGGTCTTGTCGAGCAGCGCCCGGATCGCCGGCACCGGCCCGTGCCCCATGATCCGCGGCGGCACGCCGACGACGGCCCAGTCCACGATCCGCGCCCGCGGCGCGACCCCCTCGGCCTCGAGCGCGTCGCGGTCCCCGACCAGCACGAAGCCCGCCGCGTCGTTGACGGTGGAGGCGTTGCCCGCCGTCACCTTCCCGCCCTCGCGGAACGCCGGCTTCAACCGCGAGAGCCTCTCCAAGGTCGCGTCCGCCCGAGGGCACTCGTCCGCCTCGACCATGACGGAGCCCTTGCGCCCCACCACCTCCACCGGCGCGATCTGCCGCCCGAGGAACCCGGACTCCCGCGCCGCGAGCGCCCGCGCCTGGCTCATCGCGCCCCATTCGTCCATCGCCTCGCGGGTGTACTGGAAGTCCTCGGCGAGGTTCTCGGCCGTCTCGCCCATGTATTCCTGGCTGAACGGGCAGCGATACGCCCAGTCCAGCATGTCCTCCAGCACCTGCGGCCCGCGCTGCGCGCCCCAGCGCACCGTCGTCGTGGCGAAGGGCGCGCGGCTGTAGCTCTCCGCCCCGCCCGCCAGGGCGATCCGCGAATGTCCGGAGCGCACTTGGCTGTCCGCGCTCAGCATCGCCTGCAGGCCGGAGGCGCAGGCCCGCACGACATGCAGCGCCCCCGCCTCCTCCGGAATCCCGGACTTCACCCCGACGACCCGCGCCGCGAACAGCGAATCCCGGTCGCTCGGCACCGTCGTGGTGAACACCATGTGGTCCACCTTCTCCGCCGGCATCCCGGCGCGCGCCAGACAGGCCGCCGCCGTCCGCCCGGCGAGGTCCGTCATCTCCACGTCCCGGAGCCCGCCGCCGAAGGCCCCCAGAGGCGAGCGCACGCCCCCCGCGATCACCGTCTCCGCCATCGCCTCACCCAAGCCGCACGGGCAGCCCCGAGGGGCCGCGCATGATGATCGTCCGGTGCCAGTCCGGCTCCCCGGCGACCCTGGCGTCCGGGAACCGCTCCACCAGCCGCGTGAAGGCGACCTCGCCCTCCAGCCGCGCCAGCATCGCGCCCATGCAGAAATGCCTGCCGTAGCCGAAGGTCACGTGCCGGTTCGGCTTGCGCTCCACGTCGAAGACCTGCGGCCGCTCGAACTGCTCGGGATCCATGTTCGCCGCGTTCAGCATCGCGAAGACCCGGTCGCCCTTCTCCAGCCGCCGGCCGTGGATCTCGTGCGCCTCACCCACGATCCGCGCCATCGCCCCCGACGGCCCGTCGAGCCGCAGGCACTCCTCCACCGCCAGCGGCGCGATCCCCGGCTCCGAACGCAGCCGCTCCGCCTGCTCCGGATGCCGCATGAACTTCAGGAACCCGGTCGAGAGCAGGTTGGTCGTGGTCTCGTGCCCGCCGAACAGCACCAGCATGCAGGCCGCGACCATCTCGTCCTCGCTGAGCGCGTCGTCGTCGTCCCGCGCCGCGATGAACTTGGAGATCAGGTCGTCCCGCGGCGCCGCGCGCCGCTCGGCGATCAGCCCGCGGAAGAGCTCCGCCATCTCATGCGCGCCGTGGCTCGCCTTGGCGTACTTGTCCGGCGCCCCGCGGGCCGAGCCGATGAAGAGCTGCATCTCGTCGGACCACGCCTTCATCGCCGGCATCCGCTCCCGCGGGACGCCGAGCAGATCCATGATGACGTAGGCCGGCAGCGGCATCGCGAACTCGGCGACGAAGTCCACATCCCCACCGAGGGCCGCCATCCGCGCGATCAGGTCGTCCGCGATCGCCTCGACGTTAGGGCGCAGCCCCTCCACCGCCGTCAGCGTGAAGGCCCGCCCCATCAGCCGCCTCAGCCGCGTATGCTCCGGCGGATCGCGGAACACGAGCCAAAGGGTCAGATACCGCACGACCTCGGAGAGCACGTCGCGCTCCGCCTGCGGCAGGCTCTCGTAGAACGGCCGGATCCGGTCGACGCTCATCTCCGGCGCGTTCAGCGCCCGGCGCACGTCCTGCCAACGGGTCAGGACCCAGGCCTTCAGACGGGGCGAGAAATGGGCGGGATCGTCCCTCTGCAGCGCCAGCAGCGCCGGATAGGGGTCGCGGATCAGCGCCGGATCGGCCGGATCGTAGGCCGGCGCGGCCGTGGTTTCGGCCATCTCGTCTCCTCCCGCGTCGCCCGATCGATCCCGCATCGAGACCGCCAAACAATCGTTTGGTAGACCCTCGCCCGGAAACCCTTATCGTGTCCACACCGAATCCGACGGCGGACAGGGAGGGCGCCCCGGATGGACAAGACGCCCGACGACGCGGCGAAGACCGCGCAGGGCCCCGACACCGACGCGGCGGAGACACCGGCCGAGCCGCCCTCGCGCGCAGCGCGTCAGGACAGCCGCCGCGAGGCCGTGCTCGACGCAGCGGCGGAGCTGTTCGCCGTCAAGGGCTTCGACGGAGTCTCGATGCGCGACATCGCGCGGCGCGCAGGCATGCTCTCCGGCTCGCTCTACTATCACTTCCCCTCGAAGGACGATCTCTTCGCGGAAGTGCATCTGGCCGCCGTCGCGCGCGTCACCGCCAGGCTCGACGCCGCCCTCGCCGTCGCGCCCGAGGAGCCTTGGGCGAGGTTCGAGGCGGCGCTCCTCGCCCATCTCGAGGGGCTTCTGGACCGCGCCGACGCCGTCGCCGTCCTCTCGCCCCACTTCCCGACCGAGCGCGACGATCTCGCGCGACGCCTCGCCGCCCAGCGCGACGCCTACGAAGACCGCATCCGCGGCCTCCTCGCGGAATGCGGAACGCGCCGCGACCTCGATCTCGGGCTCCTGCGGCTGTTCGTCCTCGGCGCGCTGAACTGGACGCCCGTGTGGTGGCGCCCCGGCGGCGCGGCCGACCTGGCCGAGGTCGCACGCGCGCTGACCGATCTGATGCGCCGCGGAGCCGAGGCCCCCTGAACGGCGCAGCGTCGGCGGGCGGGATGGCAGCGGCCGTAAAGAGGACGCGCACCGGGCTGGACCACGCGCCCTCGCCGCCGCCCTTGACGCGCCCGGACCGGGTCCATAACCGTCGCCCGCTGGCGGCGACGTGGCGGAGTGGTTACGCAGCGGATTGCAAATCCGTGTACACCGGTTCGATTCCGGTCGTCGCCTCCACGATTCTGCGGGATCGTCGCCGTCGTGTGCGTGGCCGTGTGTGTGAGTCTCGTTCACGCTTCGGCTCGTTTCGCAGGCTCCAGCTTCACGAGGGTCTCGTCGGACAGCTCCGGCGCGACCGTCGCGTAACTCTCGATGACGTTCGCGGCGAAGCGGACGGACCAGCCCATATGCGACGCGATCTCGCCGAGGTTCAGGCCCAGGCGGAGAAGCTTCGTCGCCGCGGTCCCGCGGGTGTCCTGCCATTGCGGCTCGGCGCAGAGCCCGGCGGCCTTGATCCACCGCCCCATGTCTTGAGAGGCACGGTTGACGGTCAGCGGTCGCCCGTCGTGGCTCACGAGGATCGACAGCCGGGCCGACGGGGTCGCGTCGATCACCTCCGCCAGTTCGCGGCTCACCGGGTCGTGGCGATCCTCTTGCGCTTGCGGGTGCGTATGCGGATGCGGCGCCCCGCCGGCGTCGGCTCGATGTGCTGGCGGGTGAGAGCGATCACGTCGCCCGGCCTCGAGCCGGTCTCCGGCGACATCGCGAGGAACCGATCCGCCCAGCTCCGACAGTCGGCTCTCGTCCGCTCGCCCTTCGCCTCGAATTCCGGCGACGTGACCCAGCGATCCACGAGCGCGCGCGTCGTCCTGCCGGCGGCAGGCTTCGTCCGCCCATCGAGATCGCAGAGGTCGTGCGCCGCGCCGATCTCCCGCCGGAGCATGTCGGCCACCGCGCGGGCGATGGGGTCCGCGTCGAGATGCGTCCGCCCGTCCCCGGTGATCTGGCGAACAGCCGCAGCATGTCGCCGGCCGCGAGGTGTGGATGTCGTCACGGCACCTGCCCGCTTGCCGACCGCGTTCGGGGGGGGAACTCGAAACCGCTGCGCGCGGCGCCCTATGTCTTGCGGAGCCTGCCACCCGACCATTGCGAACGCCTTGCTCACGGTCGCCGGATCGAACCCGGCGTCTTTCGCCTCGTCCAGCGACTTGACGATGCCCGACGACGCCCGCGCCCGCCTGCCGGCGTCGCAGGCTTGGAGCGGCGCCAGAACGTCGAGCGTCACCGGCGTTCCCAGCTTCTTGGCCAGCTCCGGCCCGATCGGCGCGGCGACGGGGGAAAGCGCCCAGGTCGCCAGATGCCGTTGCGCCTTGCGGATCAGCGGCCCGCCCGCGTCCGGCGCCGGCAGCGCCGGAAGAACGCCGTAGGCCGCGAGGATCGCCCGGCGCGCGCCCTCCAGCGTCCCGCCCGCCATCGAATCCCGAAGGTTCGGACTAAGCTGCGCTGGTCTCCAATCCGATCGAGGCGCCGGCCCGCCGCCCGCGGTCGTGGTCGTGCTTTCGCGGATCGGCACGCGCCCGCGCTGGCCCCGGAAGCTCCCGGCCAACGACTCGCGGTCCTAGGGCGGCATTTCAGGCGGAGTGGCGACAGTTCTACGAACGCATCGCTCGGTTCGAGAGGGAGTTCGCCCGGACGGCCGAAGAGAACGCCGCCTCGCGCCACCTGGCGACGATCCCCGGCATCGGCGTGATCGACGCAACGGCGCTGGTGGCCGCGGCGCGGGATGCGCGAAGCTTCGGACGCGGCCGCGATCTCGGGGCTGGCTCGGTCTGACGCGGCGCCAAGCGACCACCGGCGGCAAGCCGCGACGGCTCGGCATCTCGAAGCGCGGCGATCGATATCTTGGCGCGAACCTCATCCACGGCGCCCGTGCCGTGCCGCCGGCGCTCCTTTCGCAGGACGCGCCGCTCGGTCGTCGGGCGAGGAGCCTGTCGGGCCCAGCGCACGAGAACGTCGTCGTGGTCGCGCTGGCGGCTAACGCCGCACGGTCGTCGGGCGGTGCTGCGGCACGGACGGTCCCACGATCGTGCAGCGGCGGCCGCATCGGAACTGGCCGGCGGTCGAAGCCTTGGCTCCGGCCGCCGGCTCTGGCTGCGGTTGTTGAAAGGAAGATGTCCTGAGGGTCGAACGGCGGCGGCGAACCCTGAACACAGTGAACGGTCCCCGAAACCGCCGTGACGATGAGGACGACGCTGCGCGGATCTCCCTCTTGGCCCGGGCGCGGGCCCGAGACCGCATGCGTCGATGCAGACTCGACGGGACCGGGCGCCAAAGCCCTTGCAGACGAAGCGGGCGATGCGTTCAGAGTCCCCCCCTTGCAAGGGAAGGACTGCTGGCTCGCGACCTGACGAGCGACGAGGAATGGGCGTTTTTCGCGCCCTTCGTGATCGAGACCGGCCCCAAGCGTGGGCGCCCCCCGAGGGATCGTCGGCGAGTGCCGGACGGGGTGTTCCGGATCGCCCGCGCCGGCTCGCCCTGGCGCGACCTGCCGGAGAGCTTCGGTGCCTCGGCCTCGGTCTGCCGCCGGCTCCGACGCTGGACGCCGGCCGGGATCCGGGACCCGATCCCGGAGGTCCTGAACGACGCCGAGGGCTCGCCGACAGCGCCCGGACGATCGACGGCGCCGTCGCCCGCGCCCGTCACTGCGCCGCGGGGGCAAGGGGGGATTCAAGATCAGGGTCTCGGCCGTTCGAGAGATGGCTTCTCGACCAGGATCCACCTCCGGACCGACGGCGCGGGCCTGCCCATGGCGGCCGAGATCACCGGCGGGCAGGTCTCCGATCATCGCGGCTACGCGCCCCTGACGGCGTCGGACGGACCGCCCGCACGCGTCCTGCTCGCCGACCGCGGCGATGACGTCGACCCGATCCGCCAGGACATGGAGGATCGCGCGGCGTCGCCGTCATTCCGGCGCGCAGGAGCCGCAAGGTCCGCGAGAGCGTCGACGGTCACGTCTGCGCCCTGCGAAACCGGATCGGGCGGCGCTTCGACCGCCTCGAGGACGCTCGCCGCGTCGCCAACCGTCACGACAAGACCGCCGCCAGCGTCCTCGGCTTCGTGCAGATCGCCTCGATCCGCCCCTGGATCGGGCGCTGCGTCCACACGGCCCAGGGCGTCGGCGGCATCTCGGTCGACGATGCCGGCGCGCCGCTCCCGGAGGGCTGGGCGTGGGTCCGCCTTCGCCGCGTCGCGCGTCAGGAGACCGGCCATACGCCGAGCCGCTCTCACCCCGAATGGGGGGACGGTGACGGGCGGTGGATCGGCATCTAGGACGCGAACGCCCGTCACAGGTGCGTAAAGGGCCTCGCGGTCGTCGACCGAGACGGCGCGGCGCCCGAGGACGGTTTCCGCGTGCGGCGGCGCGGACCTGGTGGCACTCGAGGGCGCTTCAGGAAGGCCTTGGACATCTCTCGCTCTCCGACGGCCGGACGGGCGTGAAGCAAGGACACGAGGTCGAATTGACGGGCGAAACCGCTCGTGTCCTCGGCGGCGCATGAGCCGGCGTCGTCGGAGAGGGGCTCGACCGGCTGCGGAGGCCGGTCGGCGCCGGCCGCCGGCTCGCTCGTCCCTGCGGTCCTCGCCCCTCCTCCGGCCGTCAGGCCGCCCGGCGGAACGGAAGCTTCGCAGCGACGCCGTCGCGCCGGGCCACCGCCGAGATCGTCGCTCCCCTCGCGCCAGGTGATCCTCCGCGATGCGGTCTCTCATGGGCGGGCTCGCGGCGAGGACCGGCGACGCCGACGATCCCCTCGACGCGCGGCCGCTCTGCGGCGGCACGAGCATGTTCACGAGCACAGGCTCGCCCTCCGTGGCCATGTCCCCCCGTGCGATCGAGATGGGGGGCGGTCCATGAGCGGCACGCGTCGCCGGACCGGACCGGATTTCGGCTCCATCCGCCGAGGCGTCGATTTCCCTCGGCGGGGAGACCAGGAAAGCGAACGGCGGGACTGTGTCGAAATGGCGCCTGGTTCTCTGCGAGCGCCGCGAAAAACGGTGCGTCCGGCCACCCTGCGCGTCCGACGTCGTCGGCATGAACCTCCGACCCGCGCGGCGCGTGCGACGGACGAAAGGCCGTCCGGCGGGATCGGTTCCGCGCCCCCCCGCCCTCTCGGCGCGGTTGCGGCCCCGCCCGCGGGCCGCTAACCCGATCCGATCCGCGATCCCGCCGCCGAAAGGAGACGCCATGTCCGCCGAGCCCCGCGCCCTCCCGGGCTGGACCGTCGAGACCCTGCACGAGGACCACGCCCAGGCCCTGCGCGAGGCCGTCGTGCTCTACGACAGCGAGACCGAGCATCAGCGTCTCCGGGTGTTCCGCAATCCCACCTTCGGGCGCATCCTGACCCTCGACGGCGTGGTCCAGCTCACCGAGGCGGACGAGTTCATCTACCATGAGATGCTCACCCACGTGCCGATCCTCGCCCACGGCGCGGCGAAACGGGTCCTGATCGTCGGCGGCGGCGACGGCGGCATGGCGCGCGAGGCGCTCCGGCACGAGACGGTCGAGCACGTCACCATGGTCGAGATCGACGCCGGCGTGGTCGAGTTCTCCAAGACCTACCTGCCCGGCGTCTCCGCCGGCGCCTTCGAGGATCCGCGACTCGAACTCGTCATCGCCGACGGCGCCGATTTCGTGAAGCGCGAGGGCGAGGGTTACGACGTCATGATCGTCGATTCCACGGATCCCATCGGCCCCGGCGAGGTCCTCTTCACCGAGACCTTCTACGGCCACGCCAAGCGCCGGCTCAACCCGGGCGGCATCCTCGTCACCCAGAACGGCGTGCCCTTCCTGCAGGGCGAGGAGCTGACGAACACGCTCCGCGCCTTCAAGGCGCTGTTCTCCGACTGGAGCTGCTATCTCGCCACCGTGCCCACCTATGCCGGCGGGCCGATGGCCTTCGGCTGGGGCGCCGACGGCGACGCACGCGCGATCGAGCTCGAAACGCTGAAGGCGCGCTTCGCCGCCTCCGGCCTCGTGACGCGCTACTACACGCCAGAAGTGCATCTCGCCGCCTTCGCCCTGCCCGGCTACGTCGCCCGCCTGCTGCCCTGAGCTCGAGGCGGCGCCGACCCTCTCGACACTCGGCCGACGCCGTTCCGCGCGCTTGCCGGCCTCGCGCGAATCGCTGACCCTGCGGGACGCGTCGTCGGCCTCGGGGCCGCGGCCAAGCGCCCGGAACGGGCCTCGGGGAGGATCATGGCGGGCTTCGGCGACGCCTTCGCTCAAGCGGCTGGACTGGTCCTCGGACTGGACGGCGAGTTGATGGGGATCGTCGCCCTCTCCCTCGCCGTCAGCCTATCGGCCACCGCCCTCGCCTGTCTCGTCGGCCTGCCGCTGGGGGCGCTCCTCGCGGTGACGCGCTTTCGAGGCCGGGGCGCCGCCGTCGCCGTCCTCAACGCGCTGATGGGCCTGCCCCCCGTGGTGGTCGGCCTCTCGGTCTACCTTCTCGTCTCGGCCTCCGGACCGCTCGGGCCGTTGCGCCTGCTCTACACGCCCGCGGCGATGATCCTCGCCCAGGCGATCCTCGTGACGCCCATCGTCGCCGCGCTGACGCGCGAGACCGTGGCCGCGCTCGACGCCGAATACGACGAATATCTCCGGACCCTCGGCGCCGGACCCCTGTTCCGCGTCGGCACGCTGCTCTGGGACGGGCGCTTCGCGCTCACCACGGCCGCCCTCGCCGGGCTAGGGCGGGCGCTGGCGGAGGTCGGCGCGGTGATGATCGTCGGCGGCAACATCGCCCACGTCACCCGAGTGATGACCACCGCCATCGCGCTCGAGACCTCGAAGGGCGAGCTCGCTATGGCGCTCGCTCTCGGCGCGATCCTGGTGACGCTCTCGCTCGCCGTCACGGCCGCCGTCACCGGCGTGCGCCTCCGGGCCGAAGCGGCGGCCCATGCCTGAGGCGCCGGACGGACCGCGCATCCTCTCCTTTCCGCGGCTCGCGGAGGCGGCTCCGCCTCGTCCCGCGCTGGAGGCGGTGCGGGTCACGCGCGGGCGCAGGGCGGTGCTGGACGGCCTGACCCTCGGCCTGCCCGGCGCCGGCGTCACCGCGCTGATGGGCCCGAACGGCGCCGGCAAGAGCCTCGCGCTCCGCGTCCTCGCCGGGCTGATCCGGCCCGAGACGGGAGCCGTGCGCCGCACCCCGCGGGAGACCGCGCTGGTGTTCCAGCGCCCGGTCCTGCTGCGCCGCTCGGTCGTCGGCAATCTCGACCATGCGCTCCGCGCCGCGGGCGTCCGGCGGCGCGCGCGGCGCGAGCGGACGGACGAGCTTCTGGCGCTCGGCGGGCTGGAGGCGCTGCAGAGCCGCCCCGCCCGCGCCCTCTCCGGCGGCGAGGCGCAGCGCCTCGCCCTCGTCCGTGCGCTCGCCGGGCGGCCGCGGCTCCTGCTGCTCGACGAACCGACGGCGAGCCTCGATCCGCGCGCCACGGCGGCCATCGAATCCATCGTCGCGCGCTGCGCGGCCGAGGGGGTCGAGGTCGTGCTCGTCACCCACGACCGCGGCCAGGCCGCCCGCCTCGCCGACCGCGTGGCCTTCCTGCACGGGGGCCGCGTCGTGGAGGACGGCCCCGCCACCCGCGTCCTGCGCCATCCGAGCTCCGAAGCCGCCGCCGCCTACCTCGAAGGACGGCTCCTGCTGTGATCCGCCACGCCCTCGCCGCGTGCCTGCTCGTCGCCGGTCCGGCCGCCGCCGGGTCGATCATCGTGCAGAGCACCACCTCGACGGCCGCTTCGGGCCTCTACGACCGGTTGCTGCCGGAATTCGAGGCGGCGACGGGGATCGAGGTCCGCGTCGTCGCCGTCGGCACCGGGCAGGCGCTGAAGAACGCCCGCAACTGCGACGGAGACGTCGTCCTCGTGCACGCCCGCGCCGCCGAGGAACGCTTCGTCGCCGAGGGCTGGGGCGTCGAGCGCCACGAGGTGATGCACAACGACTTCGTGCTGGTCGGTCCGGCGGACGATCACGCCGGGATCGAAGGGATGCGGGACGCCGCCGGCGCCCTCGCCGCGATCGCCGCGGCGACCGCGCCTTTCGCCTCCCGGGGCGACGACAGCGGCACCCGCGAGAAGGAGCGCGCCCTGTGGTCCGCCGCGGGCGTCGACCCCGCGGACGCCTCCGGAACCTGGTACCGCGAGACCGGCTCGGGGATGGGCGCGACGCTCAACGTCGCCGTCGGCATGGACGCCTATGCGCTGACCGACCGGGCCACCTGGCTCGCCTTCGGCAACAAGGGCGCGCACGCGATCCTTCTCGAGGGGGATCCGGCGCTGTCCAATCCCTACGGCGTGATCGCGGTGAACCCCGAACGCTGCCCGAACGTGCGGGCGACGGCGGCGCGGCGCTTCGTCGACTGGCTGATCTCGGCGGAAGGCCAGAGCGCGATCGCCGCCTACCGCCGGGACGGCCGCCAGCTTTTCTTCCCCGGCAGGGGGGACTGAGCGCCGGGCGGCTCACGCGAGAACTTCGCCAGTCGGACCTTCGGGGCGGAGCGGACGCGCCGCCCCTGACGCCGCCATCCAAAGCGTGGCCGCGCCGACCACCGGCAAGTCGTCCCGCCCCGCCGCCTCGGCGGCCGCCGCGAGGAGCGAGGCCGCCGCCACCGCCCGCGCCGCGGCCTCGGCCGGGCCGCGGCCGGCCAGCGTCTCGGCCAGGATCACGGCCGCCACGAAGTCGCCCGCTCCGTTCAGGCGCCGCGGCGCCTTGGGTCCGAGCGCCAGGGACGCGCCGCCCCCGTCGACCGTCATGGCGCCGATGCCGTCCTCCGCCTCGACCGAGGTGACGACCACCGCCCGAGGTCCGCCGGGACGCAGCCCCGCGCGAAGAGCCTCGGCGGCCCTGCGGATCGCCGCCTCGCCCGCCACCGGCAGGCCTGTCAGCCAGCCGAGCTCGAAGACGTTCGGCGTCGCGACGTCGGCCAGCGGCAGCAGCCGCTCGCGATAGACCGCCCCGACCTCCACCGGGAGGTAGAGGCCCGGCCCGTCGTCGCCCAGCACCGGATCGCAGAGATGCAGCGCATCCGGCCGCGCCGCCCGGTGCGCCGCCGCGAGATCCGCCACGGCAAGCGCCGCGGCCTCGGTCCCGAGATAGCCCGTCAGCAGCGCGTCCGCCCGCGCCAGCGCCCCGGCCGCGACGAGGCCCCGGCCGAGCGCCGCGATCTCCTCGCCCGGCAGGCGGCGCCCCTCAACCCCCGGCGTCGCGGCGTGGCCGGAGAGCAGCACCGTCGGCAGCGGCATCGCCTCGACCCCCAGCAGCGTGAGCGCCGGGGCCGAGGCGCCGTGGCCCACATGCCCCGCCACCACCGCCGACTGGATCGAGAGACAGACCGGCGCGCGCCTCGCATCCGCCATTTCAAGCCCTCCGCCGCGCCGCCCTTGCCGGGCGCGGACCCGACCCTCATAAACGGGGTCGGACCCCGCCCTTGCAAGGAGACCTGCGTTGCAGCCCGAGACCCGCGCCGGCGACGGCGCAGGACCCGCCGCGCCCGCCGCCCCGACCGTGGCCGACGGACCCGCCCCCGAGCCAGCCCCGGACCCCGCCCCGTCGGGCGCCACCGAAGCCGCCGCGCCGGGCGAGCCCGCCCTGCCGGCCGAGGCGCTCACGGGGGCCGCGGGGTTCGACTCGACGGCGCTCTGGATGGGCCTCGCGATCCTGCTCCTGTTAGGCGTCTCGGCGTTCTTCTCGGGCTCGGAGACCGCGCTCACCGCCGCCTCGCGCGCCAAGCTGCACGGCGCCGCCGAGAAGGGCGACCGCCGCGCGCTGACCGCGCTCCGGCTGAAGGAGGACGGGGAGCGGCTGATCGGCTCGATCCTGCTCGGCAACAACCTCGCCAACATCCTCGCGACCTCGCTGGCGACGATCTTCTTCACCTTGCTGGTGGGCGAGAGCGGCGTGGCGGTCGCCACCCTCGCCATGACCGCGCTGGTCGTCGTGTTCGCCGAGATCGCGCCCAAGACCTACGCCATCACCGCGCCGGAGGCCGCGGCCACCCTCGTCGCGCGTCCGATCGGCGCGGTCGTGCGGGTGTTCTCTCCGGTGGTCGCCGGCACCACGATCCTGGTGCGCGTCTTCCTGAGCCTGTTCGGCATCAAGACCGATCCCGGAGCTCACGTCCTCGCGCTCGAGGAGATCCGCGGCGCCATCGACCTGCATCACTACGAAGGGGCGGTGGAGAAGGACGAGCGCGACCGGCTCCTCGCCGCGCTCGATCTGCGCAACCGCGAGGTCTCCGAGGTGATGCGCCACCGCCGCTCGATCCAGACGCTCGACGCGGATCTGCCGCCGGCGGAGATCCTGGAATTCTGCCTCTCCTCGCCGCACACCCGGATCCCGGTCTGGCGCGACAATCCGGAGAACATCGTCGGCGTGATCCACGCCAAGGACCTGCTGCGCGCCGTGCACAAGCTGACCGAGGCGGGCGAGGCCGAAGCCGAGGGCGAGGGCGGCTGGGCCGGCATCGAACGGCTCGACGTCTCCGAAGTGGCGATGGAGCCCTGGTTCGTGCCCGACACCACCTCGCTCGACGAGCAGCTGCGCGCCTTTCTGAAACGCCGCTCGCATTTCGCGCTGGTGGTGGACGAATACGGCGCGCTTCAGGGTCTGATCACGCTTGAGGACATCCTCGAGGAGATCGTCGGCGACATCGCCGACGAGCACGACGTCGAGGTGGAGGGCCTCTCGCGCCATCCCGACGGATCGGTGGTGCTCGACGGCGCCACCACGATCCGCGACCTCAACCGCGCGATGGACTGGAGCCTGCCGGACGAGGAGGCCAACACGGTCGCGGGCCTCGTCATCCACGAGGCGCAGACGATCCCCGCCGCCGGGCAGATCTTCAGCTTCCACGGCTTCCGCTTCGAGGTCATGGAGCGCCGCCGCAACCAGATCACGCGCCTGAGGGTCAAGCGCCTCGTCTGACGCCGCCGGCGAACGGGCCGCTCAGGGGGCGTATTCGAAGAGCCTCCGGGCGAGTCCGCGGGTGGAGAGCTCCGCCGCGAGCTGACGCCCCGTCGACGCCTCGAAATAGCGCACCTCGAGCGTCTCGGCGGCGGCCAGCGCCTCGGCCTGCTCCTCCGAGAGCGTCAGCGCGGCACGACAGCCGTCCGGCAGGCACACCTCCACCGGCGCGTCGAGCGCGGTCTCTCCGTCGATCACGAGGCGGACCCCCGGGGGCACGGCGATGCCGAGCGGCGTCGAGAGATTGAGCGCGGGAGACCCTCCGCCCTCGTCGAAGGCGATGGCGACGGTCGCGAAGCGGCTGCCGCCGAGCGGCGGCAGCAGCCGCGCCGAGACGATGCAGCGGCCGTCTTCGCAGAGCCGCGACCAGTCGGCGGGCTCGCCCACCTGCGCCGCCGCGGGCGCCGAAGCGACCACGCTGAGGGCGAGCGCCGCGAACAGGCGTCGAAACCGGTTGCCGGTCATGTCGGAGGATCCTCGAATCGTAAGGCGCCGCGCCCGAAGGCGCGGCGCGGGACGCCGTCGGCGTCCGGGGCTTCAGGCCTTGGGCGCGCGCAGGACCCGGCGGGCGCCGAGGGCGCCGACGCCGGTCGCCAGCAGCCAGAACGCCGCCGGCAGCGGGATCTCGCCGTTGGGCGCGGGCGTCGGATCGGGGATGATGATCTCGCCGCCGATGCCGGAGAAGGCGAAGATGAAGGTCGCGGTCTCCTGGTTGGAGGTGTTGACCCCGGTGCCGTCCGGATCGGTGCCGGCCTGGCCGAGCGAGAACAGCTCCGCGCCGACCTCGCCCAAGGCGGTCTCGGCGGCGGTCTCCGTGCGCGTGGCGCCGTAGAAGATGTCGAACTCGAAGGACTCGCCGATGCCGAGGCCGCCGAAGCCGAAGTCGAAGTTCGAGCCATGGTCGGCCGGGCCGAGGTCGACGAAATCGCCGATCCCTTCGCCCGGCGTGCCGTCGACCAAACTCGGGGTCCGGCCGCTGTCGAACGGATCGGAGCTTACGAAGCCGTTGTTGATCGCCAGCAGCACGGAGGGCGTCGACGCCACGCCCGCATGGGTGACCACCTCGCTGAAGGTGTCCGGCTCGATGTCCCAGTCGAAGGTGCGCGTGTAGCGAAGATCCTCCACCACCGCACCGGAGATGTTGTCGACCTTGACCTTCACGCGATAGAGGTCAGGGGTCTCCGCCGCAGGGCCGAATTCGTGCGTGATGCGCAGCAGCGACTGAGTGTTTGCGTCGTTCCGGAGTTCGGTCACCGAAGTCGCGTCTGCCGGACCGGACCCGAACGACACGAACGACAGCGCGTCCACGCCGCGGTCGTTGTTGGCCGAGCCGGACGCGACCCGCGCGCCGCCGGCGTCGGCGATGCCGACGCCCCAGCCCTCGCAGAGGCAGCCATGAGCCGTCGATTCGAGCCCGGTCGCGTTATGCCGCAGCCCGACCACCGTGGTCCCGCTGACCGGCGACGACGTCCCGCCGGGGATGTTCAGCTGACCGAAATCGTCGACGCCGAGCGTGACGAAGCCGTTGGTGATGATCGCCTCAGCTGAGGCCGACGCGACGCCCACGCCCGCCGCCAAGCCCAGCGCGGCGGCTGTGCAAGCCAGATTACGCATTCTATTGTCCACCCTCGATCCCCTCCAACAATCTTGGAGTCATAGGTTAACATGCCTGACGCTGCGTCGAGTGAGCAAGCGGATTCCGCCGGGAGCCGGCCCATGCAGGCCTCGGCCCGGATCCGCGCAATCCACGCGGGCGGCGGCCACGGCTGGGAGATCCTCGAGCGGGCGCGCGCGATGCGGCGCGCCGGTCGGGCCGTGATCGATCTGACCATCGGCGAGCACGAGGCGCCCACGCCCGCCCCCATCGTCGAGGCGATGGCGGCCTCGGCCCGCGCCGGGAACACCCGATACGCGGCGGTGACCGGCACGCCCGAGCTGCGCGCCGCGGTGGCCGCGCGCGTCGCCTCGCGCACCGGCGCGCCCTGCACGCCGGAGGAGATCGCCGTCACCGTCGGCGGCCAGATGGCGCTGAGTTACGCCTTCCACGCCTGCCTCGACCCCGGCGACGCGGCGGTGATCCTCGACCCCTTTTATCCGCCCTATCCCGGCACGCTCCACGCGGCCGGCGCCCGCGTCCGCGTCGCGCCGTCCCTGCCCGACGACGGCTTCCAGCCCGATCTCGAGGCGCTCGACCGCGCCTGCGAGGGGGCCCGCGCGCTGCTGATCAACACCCCCCACAATCCCACCGGGGCCGTCTACCGGCCCGAGACGATCGAGGCGCTGGCGGAGATCGCGCGGCGCCGAAACCTCTGGCTGATCTCGGACGAGGTCTATGACGGCATGGTCTGGTCCGGAACGCACCGCTCGCCCCGCGCCCTGCCCGGCATGGCCGAGCGCACGGTGGTGATCGGCTCGCTCTCCAAGAGCCACGCGATGACCGGCTTCCGTCTCGGCTGGGCGGTCGCGCCCGCGCCCCTGGCGCGCCTGATGGGCGACCTCGCGCTCAATCTCGCCTACGGCTTGCCGGGCTTCGTGCAGGACGCCGGGCTGTTCGCGCTGACCCGGGCGGGCGCAGCGGAAGGCGCACTCCGCGAGACCTTCCGCCGCCGCCGCGACGTCGCGGCGGCGGCCCTCGCGGGGCACGACGCCGTGCGCCTCTCGGCCCCGGACGGCGCGATGTACGTGATGCTCGACATCCGTGCGACGGGCATCGACGGGCGAACCTTCGCCGCCGCCCTGCTCGACGCCGAGGGGGTGGCGGTGATGCCGGGCGAGAGCTTCGGCGCGTCGGCCGCCGGGCATCTGCGCGTCGCGCTCACGGCGCCCGACGAGGCCCTCGCCGACGCGCTGCGCCGCATCGCCCGCTTCGCCGAGACGCGGCGCGCCCCGCCCTGAGCGGTCGCCCCCGAGCCCGTGTCTGGTGCGCCGCGCCCATGCCGTCTATGCTGCGCCGAACGCCGGAGGAGACCGCATGCCCGCACCGCTCGTCGCCGCGCCCGCCGCGCTCAAGGCCGTCGGTTACGCCGCCGCCGGAGCCGCGACGCTCTGGGCGATCGCCCGCGCCCGCCGCGCCGCGGGGCCCCGTCCGGAGGGCGAGGAGGCCGCGCTGGACGCGCTTCCGCAAGGCCTCGACGTGACCTACGGCCCCGAGGCCGACCGCGGACGCAGCGACCTGCGCGGCCGCTGGACGCGGGTGCTGCGGCTCGGCCCGCACGGGCCGGGCGTCGCCGTCGATCTCGCCGCGATGGCGCGGCTGAGGGTGGCGTCGGTCCCCGCGCGGGGCCGCGCCGGAAGGGGAACCCGATGAGCTTGAGACTCCGTTACGCCAAGGCCTCGCCGTTCGTGCGCAAGGTGATGGTCGCCCTGCACGAGACCGGCCTGATCGACCGGACGACGCTGGAGGAGGGCGCGTCCTCCCCGCTCGATCCGAACCCGGACAACGTGGCGCTGAACCCGCTCGGCAAGATCCCCTGCCTGGTGACCGAGGAGGGCCTCGCCCTCTACGACAGCCGCGTGATCTGCCGCTGGATCGACGCCGAGGCCGGCGGCGGGCTCTATCCGACGGGCGCGGCGCTCTGGCCCGCCCTGACGCTCGAGGCGACGGCGGACGGGATCATGGAGGCGGGGCTCCTCGTGGTCTACGAATCGCGCTTCCGGCCGGAGCCGATGCGGATGGGCGACTGGGTCGAAGGCCAGCGGCGCAAGATCCTCTCCGCCTGCGACATGCTGGAGGCCGAGGCCGCGACGCGCCTCGAAGGGTCGGCGGACATGGGCCGGCTCGCCATAGCCTGCGCCCTCGGATACGTCGACTTCCGCCTGCCCGATCTCGGCTGGCGCGACGGGCGCCCGGCCCTCGCGGCTTGGGCCGAAGGCGTCATGGCGCGCCCGTCCCTCGCGGCCACCGCGCCGGAATAGCGTTCCGCCGCTTGAGCTTGCGGTGCGTCATTCGTCCAGAAGCCCAAGCGCGTGGAAGCTCGCCACCTCGCCCTTGCCGATCACGACGTGGTCGTGGAGGGCGAGGCCGACGGCGCGGCAGGCGGCCTCGATCCGACGCGTCATGTCGACGTCCGCGCGGCTCGGCTGCGGATCGCCCGAGGGGTGGTTGTGCACCAGCACGAGAGCCGAGGCGCCGAGTTCGAGGGCCCGCTTGACCACCTCGCGCGGATAGACGGGGACATGGTCGACGGTGCCGCGCTGCTGCGCCTCGTCGGCGATGAGCACGTTCTTGCGGTCGAGGAAGAGGATGCGGAACTGCTCCGTCCCCTCATGCGCGAGGCGCGTCACGCAGTAGGCGACGAGTTGGTCCCAGCTCTGAATCGCGTTCCGTCCCAACACCTTGGCCTGCGCGAAGCGGTGCGCCGCGGCCTCCACGACCTTCAACTCCCGCACCGCGGCGGGGGTCATCTCCTCGACCTCCGCGAGGCGCGCGGGCGGGGCGGCGACGACGTGGTTGAAGTCGCCGAACACCCGCATCAGGCGCTTGGCGAGCGGCTTGACGTCCTTGCGCGGGATGGCCCGGAACAGCACCAGCTCCAGCATCTCGTAGTCGGCGAGGGCACCTTCGCCGGCCTTCATGAAACGCTCCCGCAGGCGGTCGCGATGGCCGTGGCGGTCGTCGATCGGATCGGCGTTCGCGGATCGTTCCGGCGCCTTGCCGGGTGCGTTCACGGAACGTTCCGCCGGGTTCGGAGCGGAGGCCGCACCCGCCGGCGCCTCCGGCGCGTAGGCGAAACCGTCGGGCGCCTCCGGCGGGGCGGCGGCGGAGAACAGGTCGGGCGAGCGGCCCGTGTCGGCGCGTCGGCGCATCGGCGGCATCCCCCGGCGGCTGTTTCGCGTCGAGGCTGGGCGAGTCGCCGTTAAGGGAGGGTTGAGGTCGCCGCGCGCCCGGCCCGGCCGGCGGACGTCAGGCGCGCCGCCAGGTCGGATGGAAGCGGCCGGCGGGGGAGAGGGTGAACACCTCGACCCCGTCCTCGGTGACGCCGAGCGAATGCTCGAACTGCGCCGAGAGCGACTTGTCGCGGGTCACGGCCGTCCAGCCGTCGCCGAGGGTCTTGGTCTCGGCCCGGCCGAGATTCACCATCGGCTCGATGGTGAAGAACATGCCCGGGCGCAGCGTCGCGCCGCCGCCGCGGCGGCCGAAATGCAGCACGTTCGGCGGCTCGTGGAATTCGCGCCCCAGCCCGTGGCCGCAGAAGTCGCGCACCACGGCGCAGCGCTGGCCCTCGACGTAGTCCTGGATCGCCGCGCCGATGTCGCCGAAGGTGGCGCCGGGCTTCACCGCGGCGATGCCGCGCATCAGCGCCTCGTGCGTCACCTCGATCAGCCGCTCGGCCTTCCGGCTCGGCGTGCCGGCGACGTACATGCGCGAGCTGTCGCCGTACCAGCCGTCGAGGATCACGGTGACGTCGATGTTCAGGATGTCGCCGTCGCGCAGCTTCTTCGGCCCCGGAATCCCGTGGCAGACCACGTGGTTCACCGAGATGCAGGAGCTTTTCGGATAGCCCCGGTAGCCGAGCGTCGCGGGCCGCGCGCCGTTGGCGCGCATGTCGGCGTCGATCAGGTCGTCGAGCGCCTCGGTGGTCACCTCGGGGACGACGTGATCGGCGATGCGGTCGAGGATCCCGGCCGCGAGGCGGCCGGCCGCGCGCATGCCCTCGAAGTCCTCGGGCGCGTAGAGCTTGATGCCTTCGGGCGTCGTCGGCTGGGACGGGCCGTACATGGCGGGTCTCCCCTGACTCGCGGACGGGCGGATTCCCGCGCGCGCAAGGCTGGTTCAGCCATCGCCCTAAGGCGAGGGACGCGGCGCCGCGCCGGACGGCGCCACCGCAAGCGGCGGGCCGAGCGTGACTCCCGCGCGCGAGATATAGGCCCCGAACGCGAGCGACTCCACCCCGGCCTCGCGCGCCGCGGCGGCCGCGACGGCGTAGCCCGGATCGATGTCGGCCGCGAGGGCGAGCCGCGCGCAGTCGGTGCGCTGCACCAGATACAGCAGGACCGCCCGCTCGCCGGCGGCGGCGACGCGCGCCAGCTCGCCCAGATGCTTGGCGCCGCGGGCGGTGACGCTGTCGGGGAACTCCGCGAGATCGCCGCCGCGGCGGAGATGCACGTTCTTGACCTCGACATAGGCGGGGGGCCGGTCGGGATGCGTGAGCAGGAAGTCGACGCGGCTGCGCGTGCCGTAGCGCACCTCCGCCCGGACCTCGGCGTAGCCCTCGAGGCCGGGGACGCCGCCGCCCCTCAGCGCCTCGCCGACGACGGCGTTGGGGACCGAGGTGTCGATGCCGGCGAGATGCCCGCCCTCGAGCTCGGTCAGCTTCCAGCTCAGCTTCAGCTTGCGCTTCGGATCGTCGTTCGGCTCCAGCCAGACCGTCGCGCCGGGATCCGCCACGCCGAGCATCGCGCCGGGATTGGCGCAATGCGCCGTCGCCTCGCGCCCGTCCTCCAGCTTGACGTCGGCGAGGAAACGCTTGTAGCGGCGAAGGAGGGACCCGCGGACCAGCGGCCGGGCGAACTGCATGGCCGGGGTATGGCGCGGGCCGCGGGCGCCGGCAAGGGAGAGGCGGGAATGGCGGGATCGGCGATGCTGGCGATCGGGGACGAGCTGCTGTCGGGCCGCACGCGCGACGCGAACATGCACCATCTGGCGCAGCGGCTGACCGAGGCGGGGGCGCCGCTGGTCGAGGCGCGGGTGGTGGCGGACGACCACGACGCGATCGTGGCGGCGCTGAACGCGCTGCGGCACGCCCACGACAACGTCTTCACCTCGGGCGGGATCGGCCCGACGCATGACGACATCACCGCCGACGCGGTGGCGGCGGCGTTCGGCGTCTCGATCGACGTGCGCGACGACGCGCGCGCGATCCTGGAGCGTCACTACGGCGACCCGACGCGGCTGACCGAGGCGCGCCTGCGCATGGCCCGGATCCCCGACGGCGCGACGCTGATCGAGAATCCGGTCTCGGGCGCGCCGGGTTTCCGCATCGGCAACGTCTGGGTGATGGCCGGCGTGCCCGCGGTGTTCCAGGCGATGGTGGCGAGCGTGCTGCCGCAGATAGAGGGCGGCCCGCCGATCCTCTCGGCCAGCTTCCGGGCGCCGATCGCCGAGGGCGACCTCGCCGGGCCGCTGGGCGACATCGCCGGCGCCTTCGCGGACGTGAGCTTCGGCAGCTATCCCTATCACCACGCCGCCGGCTTCGGCGCGCGGGTGGTGGCGCGCACGCCCGATCCCGACCGTCTGGCGGCCGCGACGGCGGCGCTGAGGGCGATGTTCGACCGCCTCGGCGTGGAAGCCCCCGAGGAGCCCTGAGGGTCGATGCCGATCGGGATCCCCCCGAAGCGCCGAACGAAAGGTCCCCGCTCCGGCGATCCGGCGATCGGCCGGCGCAGCGATCGTCGCTGCTGACTTTCGGGGCGGCGACCGCGCGATCCTGCCCGGGATCGGCGGACACGCATGCCATGACCTTCGAGCCGTGCGCGGGCTGTCCGATGGCGAGCAAGACACGCCGGCGTCCTGCGGGTCGTTCACGCGCCACGCTGTCGAGGGGCGCGGACGCGCGGCGTGCCGATCCGCCGCGTGGCGCAAGAGCTCGGCGTGCACGCGACGGTTCTGCGCCGCCGGATGGCGCGGTTCGCGGAGCCCGGGACGGGCCGGTGCGGCGACCGTCACGCCGGCGCAGGGTCCGTCTCCGGCGGACCTCGCCGCTGAGAGCCCACGCCTGAAGCGCGACTCGCGGCGCGCGCCTCCACGAGCGACAAGGGCGACCGCCTCGACGACGCGCCGATGGAGAGCGTCCACGGCTCGTCGAAGACGGAGACGGTCCGCCGACCGGCGTCTCCGAGAGCCAGGTCGACCCGGCCGCCGCCGGCGCCCCATTGGCGGCGCGTGGCCGACCGGATGCGCCCGAAGCTCGCCGCGCCGACGGACGGCGCGGAGGAGGACGTGCTCGCCTGCCTCCCCGACCGTCCCGTCCCGTCCCGGGCCGGCGCCGCGCGCCGCTGCGCGGCGCGAACCCGGTCGAGAGGCCGGACGGCGAGATCGGGCGCCGCACCGACGTCGCCGGGATCTTTCCCGAACGAGGCCGCCATCCCGCCGCCTCGTCGGCGCGCTCATGCCGGAACAGGACGAGGCGTGGGCCGTCGCGTGCCGGTGGAGAAGCGCCCTGCCATGTCCGACCAAGCCGATGCGGCGACCATGATCGCCGCAGAGTGAAACGGCGACACGAGCGGTGAAGAATGAGGTGGACGCCACCGCCTGCACCGCCTCCCGGGGCACGACCCCCGAGCTTGCGGTCGACGAGGAGCAGGCGACACGGACTTCGAAGTCCAAGGCAGCGACGTTCAGACCCCGGGGCTCGAGCGCGTGCCGCTCTCCGAACCGATGCGACCCGGCCTTCCCAACGGCATACCGGCCCGTAGCTCATCCAGGACCACGCTCAGAGGCCTGCCGCGCCTCCGATCGAAGACCCCGCCGAAAGACCGAAGATCATGCGGAAGAGGCGGCATCCACCCACCATATGCAGATCGACGGAGTCGCCGTTTCTTCGCCAAGGGGGGTCCGGGCAAGCCGAACGGCCCGACCCGTGACGGCTGGCAGACGCACCAAGGGTGACGACACCCCCACACATCCCGGATCGCGTATCACGAGGTCAGCGGTTCGCGGCCCGCCACGGCATCTTCCAGCGTGGAAAGCTTTGAGGCGAATCGCAGTTCCCAGCCCTGGATCAGCCACTCGGACGCGCCGAACGGCGCAAGCTGTCGGCGAACTGTCCGAAACGGATTTGCGAAGGGGTTGGAGCGGGTGATCGGGATCGAACCGACGACATTCAGCTTGGGAAGCTGACGTTCTACCACTGAACTACACCCGCGCCGATGACGGGGTATGCCGTCCGACGGTCCTCGTCAAGCCGGGCGCCGGCCCTTGCGCGTGGCATCGGCCTTTGGGGGCGCCTCGGAGCGGGCGCGCCGCGACGGCTGCGAGACCGCTGGACGTCTCCCGGTCGGATCGGCGGGAACCGCACCTCCCGGACGGCTCCGCCGCATCCTGCCTCCGGCGGAGACACCGACCTTGCGCCGCGATCCCGGACCGACGGTGCATTCACTATGGGTCCATGGCGCGGGTCATGCCGATCCTCGCCTGCGACAGCCGATGCTCGAGTGCCGGCGGCGACGGTCGTGGAAGATGACGGGGTCGTGTCCCGTCACCTGGTGCGGCCGGCGTGCGGGCTGACGGGCTCGGCGGCGCCGAGCTGCTCGGCCCTGCGCCGCAGGGAGGCTTGCGGCGGCGAGGGTTTCAAGGGTCGTGCAGCGGGACCGCTGGACGGCCCGTTCCTCGGTCTGCTCCATGAGGATCGCGCCCAGGAGGCGGCGGATGGCGGCCTCGTTCGGGAAGATCCCCATGACGTCGGTGCGCGCCTGACCTCGCCGTCCAGCCTCTCGATCGGGTTGGTAACCGGTATGTCATCTGTGGTGCCGATGTCCGGCCGGGTTCTTCGGGACTTGGCGTATGCTGCGAGCGTCCGGGACGGAGGCACC
>JAWLFJ010000175.1:0-6356 GCA_041685625.1 Paracoccaceae bacterium
GTTCCCGGGACCCCCCGCGGTGAGGCCCGCCGTCCCGGGCGGCGACCCCGCCGGCGCCCCTTCGCCGCGCGCCGGCGCCGCCTGCACGCCGCCGACGCCGGCCGCCCGCGTCGGGATCGGCCCCGACGCGCCCGTGCGCCCGCCGGAGACGGCGGCCCCCGCCGCCCCGCATGCACCGGCAGGCGCCGAAGCGGCGGCGTCGCGGCCGCGCTCCCCCCGCCCTCCGTCGCCGGTGGAAGCCGCGGCCGCGCGCCTCGACGCCGGCGACGCCGAAGCGGCCGAGCGCGCCTTCCGCCGCCTCCTGCTGACGCGCGGGCACGAGGATCTGCACGCCCTCGTCGGCCTCGGCGCCGCGCTGAGCCGGCAGGCTCGGTCCGCCGAGGCCGAGGCGATCCTGATCCGCGCCGTCGAACGCCGGCCGCGAAGCGCCGCCGCGCGCAACGATCTCGCCGCCGTCCGGCTCGCACTGGGCCGGCGCGAGGCCGCGCTGGCCGAACTCGCCGAGGCCCGGCGCCTGTCCGAGGCCGAAGGCTCTCCCGGGCCCCTCGCCCGGATCGACCGCAACATCGCGCTCGCGGGCGGAGCCCTCCGAGGCCCCGCCCCCGCGGACGCCCCCGCGTCGGCCGCCGCCGCGCCCGACGCGCCGGCCCCGACCCATCGCCGGAGCCCGAGGGGCGCCGGCCGCGGGCGGCCCGCGCCCGCGCCGGCCGGCGCGCCCCCGCCGCCCGACGTCCCGGAGGATTCCGCATGACCCCCCGCCCCGCCGCCCTGCTTGCGCTGGCGCTGCTCGTCTCGGGCTGCACAGGGCTCTCCGAGCCCAACGTCGACATCGAGGCCGAGCGGGCCGAAGGCGCCGTCAACCCTCTCGACCAGGACAGCCTCAACGACCTCATGCTCACCGTCGCCGGCGCGGACGAGGCGGTGTCCTATTTCCGTCAGGCCCTCGCCCAGAACCCGGAGGACGCGGAACTGCGCCGCGGCTACGCCCGCGCGCTCGACCGCAACGGTCAGTACGGCGAATCCCGTCTCGTCTGGCGCCGGCTCATCGACTCGGGCGAGGCGACGCGCCGCGACCGGGTCGACTACGCCTTCGTGCTCGCGCGGCTCGACCTCTGGGACGAGGTGGAGGAGCAGCTTTCGCTGCTGCCGCCGGGCCAGGAGACCTCGCGCCAGCTGCTCGTCAGAGCCTTCCTCGCCGATCAGCGCGGCGACTGGGACGCGGCCGACGCCGCCTACGCCCGCGCACGGGAGATCTCGCCCGAGCCGGCCAGCGTGGTGAACAACTGGGGCGTCTCGGAGATGGCGCGCGGCGACATGGCCGCCGCCGAGGCGCGCTTCGAGGAGGCGGTGGCCCTCGACCCGCGGCTCTTCGGCGCCAAGAACAATCTCGCCATCGCCTACGGCCTGCAGCGAAAGTACCGCGTGCCTCTCGTGACGCTGGCGGAGGTCGAGCGGGCGATCGTCCTTCACAATCTCGGCGTGGTCGCGCTGCGTCAGGGCGACCGGGAGATCGGCCGCGACCTGCTCGAACAGTCGCTCGCCGCGCATCCGCGGCACTACGCGCCGGCGGCGGACAAGCTCGCCGCGCTCGGGGCGATCCAATGACGCCGGAGGACCTCGCCCTCGGCCCCGCCGGCGCGGCCTGGCTGGCGCTGGCGCTCGCCGGTCCGCTCGCCGCGCTCGGCGGCCTGTGGGATCTGCGGCGCATGCGCATCCCGAACTGGCTGAACGGGGCGCTGGCGCTCCTCTTCGTGCCGTTCGCCGCCGTCACCCTGCCGCTCGAGGCGGCGCTCTGGAGGCTCGGGATCGCGACGGCCGTGCTCCTCGTCGGCTACGCGTTGTTCGCCGCCGGGCGCATGGGCGGGGGCGACGTGAAGATGCTCGCCGCCGCCGCGCTCTGGATCCCGCCCGCGCAGGCGGGCGCGGCCATGTTCCTGCTCTCGGTCGCGCTTCTCGCCGGCCTCGGCCTGGTCCTGACGGTCCGCCGGCTGACCCCCTCCGACACGTCCTGGCGGGGCCTTCGCCGCCACGCCCGGCGCTTCCCGATGGGCGTCTCCATCGGCGCCGCCCTCGTCGCCCATCTGGTCCTGGCGCTGCCGCCCGGATCGGCCTGAGTCCCCCCGCCTCCCCGCGTCCCCGACGGAGCGCCGCCATGAACGACGCCAGCCCTTCCGCGTCCGCCGCCGCCCTGGCCCCCGATTCGGCGGAAGCCGACGCGCCGCCGGCCCCCCGCACGATCGAGGCCACGGGCCTGCCGCGGGAGTTCCTCGCCGAGCACGCGTTGCGCGTGATGTTCCGTCGCGGCATCGAGACGGGCGGCGATCTCGGCGACGCCATGCGCGTCGCGCCCGCCGTCGTGAGCGAACTCGTGGACCAGCTCCGCGCCGACCGCATGATCGTCCCGCTCGGCCAGCTCCGCGCCGACCTCCGCTCCGAGATGCGCTACGAACTGACCGAGGCCGGCCGCCGCCGCGCCGGCGAGGCCGCGAGCCGCCTCGACTACGCGGGCCCGGCGCCCGTCACGCTGGATCGCTGGCGGGCGATGGTGAAGGCTCAGGCGGTGCGCGACCGGCGCATCGACCGGGCGCGTCTCACCGCCGCCTTCACTCATCTGATCACGCCGGAGGGGGTGCTCGACCGCCTCGGCCCGGCGGTGAACTCCGGCCGCTCGATCCTGCTCTACGGCCCCCCCGGCAACGGCAAGTCCAGCTACGCCCACGCCCTCGCCCGCGCCATGGAGGGCGGCGCCTGGGTGCCCTACGCCCTCTACGTCGAAGGCGAGGTGATCCAGCTCTTCGATCCGGCCCTGCACCGGCTGATGCCGGACGACGATCCCTGGACGCCGGCGGAGATGATCCACGAGGGCGCGCCGGACCTGCGCTTCGCCCATTGCGTGCGGCCAGCCGTGATCACCGGCGCGGAGCTGACCACCGACATGCTCTCGCTCCGCTTCAACCCGACCTCGCGCGTCTATCAGGCGCCGCTGCACCTCAAGGCCGGCAACGGCGTCTTCATCGTGGACGACCTCGGCCGCCAGAAGGAGGCGCCGCAGGCGCTGATCAACCGCATGATCGTGCCGATGGAGGAGGGGGTGGACTACCTCTCGCTTCAGTCGGGGCTGAGCTTCCAGGTGCCGTTCGACACGCTGATGATCTTCTCCACCAACATCAACCCGGCCGATCTGCTGGACGTCGCGGGCCTGCGCCGGATCTACTACAAGATCCTGATCGACCGCCCCTCGCGCGAGGACTTCGTCAAGATCTTCCTGCGCGTCGCCGAGGCCCGCGGCATGGACGGGGTCGAGGCCGCGCTGGCCCACATCCTCGGCGAACTCTACGCCAGGCACGACATCGGCTTCGCCGCCTATCACGCGGTCTACCTGATCGACCAGGCCATCGCCTCCTGCGACTATCACGGCCTGCCGCGCGCGCTGCATCCGAACTTCATCGACGACGCCTGGGAGAACCTGTCGGTCGTCGACGCGGCTTGAGCGGCCTCAGGCGGCGCCTTCGGCCGCCTCGACCCCGCCGAGGACGCCGCGCGCCGCAGCCGGCGCCACCTTCGGACGCCCCAGCGCGACCTTGCGCGCCATGTCCTGCGCGATCAGCGCCTCCAGCGCGGTGGCGAGCCGGGGGCTGCGCCGCGTGATCCGCCGCAGCGGATCGCGCGGCCAGCGCACCGCCCTCGCCCCGGGCAGGAGCCGCGTCGTCGCGGTCGCCGGCACGCCCTGCAGCCAGGCGATCTCGCCGATGAAGCAGGGGCCCTCGATCTCCACCGACTCGCCGAACTTGTCGATCCCGATCCGTCCCTCAGCCACGAACCAGAGGGCGTCCGGCGCGACGCCCTCCTCGGTCATGGGCCGGGCCGCGTCGGCCTGCACCAGCTCGCCGACGCGCATCAGTCGACGGAACAGCCCCGGCTCGAGCGGCCGGAGCGCGTCGAGCAGGTCGCGCTGCGCCTCGGGCACCGAAAAGCGCGCGCGGCTCAGCAGCAGCGCCACCAGGCCGAACAGGTTCGCCGCCGCGATCGCGCTGGTCCCGACGATCGCGTCCCAGAGCGGCCGCTCGGCGGCGATGAGATAATACAGCACGTAGAATCCGCTGCCCGCCAGCACCAGCAGCCGCAGGGAGACCTGGTCGCGAAGCAGGAAGCCCACGATCTGCAGCGCGACGGCGACCGCCGCGATCAGGGTGGTCGTCTCGAGCAAGCGCGTTCCCCTCTTCCCGCCATTGCCGGGGGCCTGCGGACATGCCATCCCCCCCCGGTGCCCTCGCGCCCCGCGCCGTCGGAGTTCCGCCGCATGACCGCCGCCCTGCGCCGCCTCCATCACATCCCGCTTTCGCCTTTCTGCCGCAAGGTCCGTCTGGCCCTGGCGGAGAAGCGCGTGGAGGTGGAACTGGTCGAGGAGACGCCGTGGCGGCGGGAGATCGACTTCCTGCGACTCAATCCCGCGGGCTCCGTCCCGGTCTTCGTCGACGGCGACGCCGGCACGGTCTGCGACAGCGCCGCCATCTGCGAATACCTCGAGGAGACGCGCCCGAGCCCCCCGCTGCTGCCGGACGATCCCCTCCGCCGGGCGGAGGTGCGCCGCCTCGTCGCCTGGTTCGACGACAAGATGCACCGCGAGGCGACGCGTCCGCTCGTCGAGGAACGGGTGATGAAGAAGATCCGCGGCGAGGGAGGGCCGGATTCCGCCATGATCCGCGCCGGCAGCCGCAACCTCGCCATCCATCTCGAATACGTCGGCTGGCTGGCGGACCGGCGGCGCTGGCTGGCGGGCGAGAGCCTCAGCCTCGCGGACTTCGCCGCCGCGGCGCATCTCTCCTGCCTCGACTACATCGGCTACGTCGACTGGGAGGCGCAGCCGGGCGCCCGCGCCTGGTATCAGCGCATCAAGAGCCGCCCGGCCTTCCGCTCGATCCTCGCGGACCACCTCTCCGGCTTCCCGCCGCCGCCGCACTACGCCGATCTCGACTTCTGAGGGCCCGAGATCCGTCGGCTCGCCGGGGACCGATCCGAGGCTTGCGGTCGCTTGCAGGAGGCGTATGCACGGCCGGCATGACCGTCCGATCCCCGTCCGATCCCGCCGCCCTCAAGGCCGCCCTCGCCGCGGCCGCCCGCGCCGAGGGCTTCGCGGCGATGGGCGTGACCGCGCCGGACGCGATCCCCGAGGCCGCGCCCCGCCTCGCCCGCTTCCTCGAGGAGGGGCGCCACGGCGAGATGGACTGGATGGCGGACCGCGCCCATTGGCGCGGCGACCCCGCCGCGCTCTGGTCCGAGGCGCGCAGCGTGGTCATGCTGGCCGACGCCTACTCCCCGCCCGAGGACCCTCTCACCCTGCTCGAACGGCCGGAACGGGCGACGATCTCGGTCTATGCGCGTGGGCGCGACTACCACGACGCCGTCAAGAAGCGTCTCAAGCGGCTCGCCCGCGGGCTGATCGCCGCGGCGGGTCCGGAGACGGGGGTCAAGGTCTTCGTGGACACCGCTCCCGTGATGGAGAAGCCGCTGGCCGCGGCGGCCGGCCTCGGCTGGCAGGGCAAGCACACCAACCTGCTCGGCCGCGATCTCGGCAACTGGATCTTCCTCGGCGCCATCTTCACCACCGCCGCGCTGCCGCCCGACGCGCCGGAGGAGGAGCATTGCGGCTCCTGCCGCCGCTGCCTCGACGTCTGCCCGACCGCGGCCTTTCCCGCCCCCTTCCGGCTCGACGCCCGGCGCTGCATCTCCTACCTGACGATCGAGTTGAAGGGGTCGATCCCGCGGGAGTTCCGCCCCCTGATCGGCAACCGGATCTACGGCTGCGACGACTGCCTCGCCGTCTGTCCGTGGAACAAGTTCGCCGCCGAGGCGCGGGAGATCGCCTACGCCCCGCGGCTGGAACTGACGCGCCCGCGCCTCTCCGACCTCGCCGGGCTGGATGAGGCCGGCTTCCGCGAGGTTTTCCGCGGCTCGCCGATCAGGCGGATCGGCCGCGCACGGTTCCTGCGAAACGTGATGGTGGCGATCGGCAATTCCGGCCTGCCGGAGCTGATCCCGATCGCCGAGGCGCGCCTTTCGGACCATGAGCCGCTGATCCGCGGCGCGGCGGTCTGGGCGCTTTCGCGCCTCTCCCCCGTGCGCCTCGCCGCCCTCGCTCCCGCCGCGCCAGACCCGGACGGCGAGGTGGCCGAGGAATGGCGCCTCGCCCTCGCCGAGACCGGCGCCGCCTGAGCGCCGCCCCGGCCGCCGCGCCCCGCGGCGCGCCCGCGCCCGGGCCGGCCGCCCACCCGCCCACCCCGTCCGGCCCGGGCGCGGACGCGCCGCCGGCGGACGTCGCGATCCGGCCGGGCCGGGCAGGGCGCCGCCGCGCCCCG
>JAWLFJ010000176.1:0-6267 GCA_041685625.1 Paracoccaceae bacterium
CGGCGCGCGGCCGCGCGCGATCGGGACGCCGGGGCGGCGCCGGGATCTCCGCCGGCGCCGCCTCCGACGCGTCCGCCGTATCCGTCGGTGGTGAGGCGTCCAGACCGTCTTCGGCGACGAGGTCGACCCGTTCGGCCTCGACGTCGGCCGGATCGGGTCGCTCGGAGGGGGTCGGCTCGGGTGGAGGCGACGCCTCGGCGGGCTCAGGGCGGGCCGCCTCCGCAGTCGACGCGCCGGCGGCCCTGGACGACGCCACGACCGGAGCCGCGGCGGTCTTCGCCTCCTGCGTCGTCGCCGCTGGTGCGGGGGCGGGCTCGGCTTCCGTCGCCAAGGTCGCGAGGCCCGGAGCCATCTGGGCGAGATCGACGGGCGCCACGGATGGGGCGGCGTCGGTAGGCTCCTGCGTTCGGATCGCCTCGGCGCTCTCGACGGTCGCCGAGGCAGCGTTGGGGCTCGGAGCCGGGGGCGCCGGCGGGGCGTCGGCGGCCTCCACCGCCGCGACTGGAGCGGCGCGGGGGACGGCCGCGGGTGCGTCCGACGCCTCGACGGGTTGCGCCCGCGCCGCTCCGGCCGGCTCACTCCGTGCATGGTCGGGGGCGGCGACCGTCTCCGGATCGGCGAGCGATGGCGCCTCGGGCGCGGAGACGGCGGGCGCGGCCCGCGCAGGCTCGGACGAGGCCGCCGTCTCGATCTCGCGTGACGCGGCGGCGCCGGGCGCCCCGCCGGCCGCTCCGAGACCGATGACGAGGCCAGCCTCGCCCCGGGCCATGGCGCCCGAACTCGGCTCGCTCCGCCACAGGAGCCATGCCACGCCGACGTGAAGCCCCAGCGCGACGAGCACGAAGACGGCGAGATGACGGCCGCGCGGCTCCGTCATTCCGCGCCGGGCTCCACCATGAGCCGCGCTTCGGCTGCGCCGGCCGCACGGAGGCGGGTCAGCAGCGCGACCAGGGCCAGCGTGTCCGTCCCGGCGTCCGCCTTGATCCGCAGCTTGGGAACGCCGCCCTCCGCGATGCGCGCCGCGACGGCGTCGACCAGCGCGTCCGCCTGCATCGGCTGACCGTCGAGAGCCATGCGCCCGTCCGCGGCCACCTGGACGATCGGCTCGTCCTCCGGCGCGGGACCCTCAAGCGTGGACCGGGTCGGGCGGATGTCGAAGGGATCTGCGGAGGTCAGCCGACCGGCCACCATAAAGAAGACGAGCAGGAGGAAGACGACGTTGATCAGGGGCAGGACGCCCTCGTCGCCCGTGCCGCCGGTCCGCCGCCTCGCGCGTCGCAGCCGCATAGGTCAGGCCCCGCCCGGCGCGGCGAGCGCGACGTCCTTCGCGCCGAGACCGCCGAGCAGGTCGAGCGCGTCCACCGTCGCCTGAAGCGGCGTACCCGGCGCCGGACGCAGCAGGATGCGGAGAGCCGGTCGCTCCGCCAGAAGGTCCGTCACGCGCGCCGACACCTCCTCGGCGGTCGCCGGCCGTGCCCCGAGCCGCAGGCCGTCCGAAGAGACGCCGACGAGCAGCGCCCCCTCCATGCCCCCGCCGCCTCCGGCCGCAGCCGCGTCGAGGCGGAGCGTGCGCCAGTCGAGGAAGCTCGACGCCAGCATGAAGAAGATCAGAAGAATGAACACCACGTCGATCAGCGGCGTGAGCCCGATGGACGCGCGCGGCCGCCGTCGCGGGCCGAGGCGCATGCCGGCCTCAAGCGGCGTGATGTCGGGGCGCCTCATGGCTTTCCTCGCGACGCTGCGGCAGGACGGGCTCGGCGGCGAAGAAGCCGGCGGCGGCGGACTCGATCAGGTGCTCCTCCCGCTCTATCCGACGGTCGAACCAGTTGACGGCGGCCACCGCGGGAATCGCCACGGCGAGGCCGACCGCCGTCGTCAGCAGCGCCTCCCAGATGCCGCCCGACAGCACCGACGGATCGACGCGGCCGCCCGCCGCCTCGAGTTCGGCGAAGGCCGCGATCATGCCGAGGACCGTGCCGAAGAGGCCGAGCAGCGGCGCCAGGGCGGCGATGGTCTCGAGCGGGCGCATCCAACTGCGCAGGGATTCGATCGCCTCCGCGCCGCAGCGCCAGACGGCCTCGCGGATCTTCGGCTCCGGCATGCTGCGGAGCTGTCCCTCGATGGCGAGAGCGAGCGCGCGGGACGCCGGACCTCGCGCGGCCGCGACGCGGGCGAGCGCGCGTTCCGGGAGGCCGCGTTCGCGCAGCGTCAGCGCCTCGGTCACGGCGCGCCGGTCGCCGAGACCGGCGCGGGAGAACTGCCAGAGCTTGGCGAGCGCCACGGCGAGGCCGAGCACCGACATCGCGACGAGGATCAGGACGACGGGCCCGCCCTGCTCGACGACCCGAAAGGTTTCGACCAACGCGGCGGGGAGCTCGGGTGAAACGGTCCCCTCCGAGCCGGCCGACGCGTCCGCCGCCGTCACTCCAGCGGGAACCTCCGCGTCTTCCGCCGTCGCCGGGTCATCGGGGCTCGCCGACGCATTCGCTTCCGGCGACCCTTCGAGCCCGACCTCCGAGATTTCGGTCTCGTCCTCCATCGCGTTCCTCCGCGAGATCACATCCTGAAGTCGAGGCTTGGCTGGGCGCCGAGCTGCAGCCTCCCGAGGCAGTCGGTCCGCGGACCCGAGGTGTCGGCGCAGGCGGCGACGTCGTTTAGGAGCATCGTGTCCAACGCCTTGCAGGCGAGTCCGTCCATGAGGAACGCGCGCACGCTGGTCTTCTCGGACCGCACCGGGCCCAGCTCGACCGCGAGGCGGCGCAATATGAGGCAGTCAGCGTCGAAGGCGACCAGATCGAGAAGCAGCGTTTCGAGCCGATCGCCGCCCGGATTCCGCACAACAATGTAAGCCTCGCAAGCGCCATCCCGCGGGGTCAGCTTGTTGAGTTCGAGATGCACCGGCGCCGCCTTCTGCGCCGAGGCGTCCTCGACCGGCGCGACCGCGATCAAAATCGCGGCGACGACCGCCCATCCCCTCGTCTGCCGAATGGTTCGGCCCTCCGCGCCCGTCGGTCCCACGCTCGCCGTCCTGCGGCGAAATCGTGGGTCGATCGTTTCCGAGATGGCTGGCCGCCCGACGGCGTGCTGGCTGACCGGCTTTCCTACGTGAAACAGTCAGATTTGCAAGGGCGTGCTTGATCGCCCGATTCCCCGCTCGCTGCATGCACCCGTCGAGCGAGGCGCCGACGTTCACCTGTGGTTCGGTCGACGGACGCCCTGAGACGCCACGTTCCGATGGCGTCGCCGCCCACGAGGCGGCCCTTGCGTCGATCAAGCCCGCGGCGCGACGCCGGCCGGACCCGACTCGACCGGCGCCGACAGGGCGATCCCGTCAGCCATTCTGCGGGTGCCTGAGGCGGCGCGGGTCGCCTTCGTCTGCAACCGGACCGCCGCTCTTGCGAACGCAAGACGCGCATCACTGCGGCAGCGCCGCGCAATCGGCGGCCTCGAAGGTCAACCGCGCGCTGCTGCTGGGCGTGCCGAACTTCGACTCGATCCACGGTCTTCAGCAGATGCTACGAGGCCATGACGTCGGTCTGGTGCGGATCATTCCCGAACTGATGGCGACGATGCCGACTCTCTTCCAGCTGCTGCACTGGGTTCCGCTCCCTCCCGGCGGAGCGCCGCTGACGCCGCCGCGGACCGGGCCCGGCCCTTCGCGGCATGCGTGACGAAATTTCATGACGCCATAGTCAGCGCCGAAACGGCCCGCCGGCGCCGGGGTCCGGCCGGGGTTCGCCCTGCGGGGCTCGACGGCGGCGGGGAGAGGACGTCGTCATACGAGGATGGAGAGGCTTACCTCTACCTCGCGGTCTACGATGGAGACGGACACGGATTCGTCGGCAGGGGGAAATCCTTTGGCGACAAGTCGGTCGCGCTGAAGGTCGGCGTCACAAACGCGCCGAAGCGCCGTTGCGCCGAATTGAACGCGGGCATCCCTCCCGCGGCTGCCGGCAAATGGACCTTGCGGCTGTCGTCGCAGTCATTCGCGGACAAGAAATCGGCAGAGGACGTCGAAGCTCTGTTCAAGCAGCGCGCTTATGGCCGACTTGTGAGTCTGGGTGGGGAATTCTTCTGGGGTGATCCAGATGACGCGGAGTCGCTATGCTGGTCGTTACCCGGCATATCTAGGTTCTGAAGTTGAATGAGCTACCATTCGGTTCGATTTCTGTTCCTTCTCGCGCACGCCCCTGGCATCGAAGTGCGCAGCCGAAGAAGCCAGAACATCGTATGATTTCAGGTGCTTGCAAGCTATTCACCAAATCCACGCAGTCATGAGGTCCGGAGAATATCGGCCCTGGGAGACCGTTTCCGGGCCACCTGGCCCCGGGGCCAGTGCTCAGCCCCTCCCGCATAACCCTCGAAAACAACGGAAAAATCCGGCCGCGGCCGGATCGGGAGAACGCTTTCGCGGGGGCAAGTGGCGGAGAGAGCGTCCGCCAAGCCATTGTTTTACCTCGTCTCACTCTATCGCACACCCCACAAAATAGGCCCAAATAGGCGGCGTGCCCGCGGATCGCGGATTTCACCCCGTCGCGCCTTGTCGCACTCCATCTCTAAAATTATGTGGGGTGAAGTGCGGGGCTCACGAGGCGAAGCGATGGGCGATGCGGCGGAGACGGAACGCGAGGCGAAGCCGGGGAAACCGAAGGGCCGGCATCCCGAAAACCGGCTGACGCATCCCTACATCAAAGCCGCGGGGCCAGGGCGGCACGCGGACGGCAACGGGCTCTATCTCGAAGTGGACGCGACCGGCGCGAAGCGTTGGACGCTCCGCACCGTCGTCCACGGCCGGCGAAAGGACATCGGGCTAGGCGGGCTGTCCTACGTCTCGCTCGCCGAGGCGCGGGAGACGGCGCGGCGGCTTCGCAAGGTCGCGCGCATGGGCGGAGATCCGGTCGCCGAGCGCGACAAGGACAAGCGCAAGTCCGTCACCTTCGAGGAGGCCGCGCGCAAGGTCCACGCCGAGCACGTCGAGCCTGTGAACCGGAACGCCAAGGCGAACGCGCAATGGCTGTCCAGCCTCGAAGCCTACGTCTTCCCGAAGATGGGCAGGCGCCCGGTCTTCGCGGTGGAGCAGGCCGACGTCTTGCGGGCGCTCGGCCCCATCTGGATCGAAAAGCCGGAGACGGCGCGGCGCGTGAAGCAGCGCATCCGCACGGTTCTGGATTGGGCGCGCGCCAACGGCATGGGCGAGGGCGCGCACCCGGTGGACGGCATCGAGAAGGCGCTCCCGCGGCAGGGCGCCCGCGAGAAGCACCACAAGGCGTTGCCTTATGTTGCCCTTCCCGACCTTTGGCCGCGGCTCGAAGCCGCTCAGGGCATGGGCGCGCTGGCGCTGAGGTTCGCCATTCTGACGGCGGCACGCTCGGGCGAGGTTCGCGGCGCGCGCTGGGATGAGATCGACTTCGAGGGGAAGGTCTGGACGGTTCCGGCCGAGCGCATGAAGGCGGGGCGGAAACATCGCGTTCCGCTCTCCGACGCGGCGCTTGCGGTGCTAACAAATGCTAAGGTTCAGGCGCTGCGGTCGTCGGAGGAACTAGTCTTTCCGTCCACGAAGCCCGGCCGGCCGCTATCCGACATGACGCTGGCGGCGGTGCTCAAGCGGCTCGACGTGCCGGTGACGGTTCACGGATTTCGAAGCAGCTTCCGCGACTGGGCCGAAGAGGCGACGAACTTCCCGCACGAAGTGAAGGAGGCGGCGCTCGCGCATACCGTCAAAAACCGCGTCGAGCGGGCCTATCGACGGACGGACCTCTTCGACAAGCGCTGGGCGATGATGAACGCATGGGCGGACTTCGCCACGCGGCCGGGCGGAAACGTGAGGAGGCTCGGGGCGTGAGCGAACCTTCGCGAATTGCCGAGTTGCAGGCGCGGTGGCGGATGCTGTTGGCGGAGGAAGAAACGGCCTTTGAGCTGGCGTGCACCCTCGACCGAGAGGACGACCGCCCCACGCCGGCCAAGGCGGAGGCGGTTCGGACTTGGTGGAGCATCGTCAATTCGATCCTCTGGCTGCAGATCAGAACAAAGGCCCAATTCGGACACGAACTCGAACCGCCGGCAGTAATAACCCTTGGCCGACTGGCCAACATTTCAGAAGAAATTTCAAATGGTAATATTCCACACTTTGTTACCGACGCCAGTGAGGTTGGGCGAAATAAATATTGGATAAGGGAAAGGCATCATATTTCTTATGGTATACTTTATATTGAGGCAGTGAGACAAGGTGAAATCAGCGACAATGCACCGAACAAGACGGTAAGAGAG
>JAWLFJ010000054.1:0-25357 GCA_041685625.1 Paracoccaceae bacterium
CCGCTGCCAGGCGGCGGCGCTGGCCGGCGACCCGGCGGCGACGGACCCGGTCTGCTCGAAGTCGCCGCACCGCGGCCGGGTGGACGCGATGATCGCCGACGCCGACGCCGACGCGCCGCTGATCCACAGGACATCCCCCGACGCCCCCTGAACCCCCCGACGCCCCCGCGATCCGCACCCGCGCGCCGGGCCGGGACGCGCCGAAGCCTGACCGTGGCCAGACCCGCGGGGTCGCCCGGCCTCTCCGAAACCCGAACGAATGGCCGAGCGACAAGGGACTTGGCGAAGCCGCGGACAGCGGCATAAGCTTCGGGTGCGACGGAGCGCCGCGGCGCGCCGGACGTCGATGCCAAGGCGCGCGGCCTCCGGGCCGACGAAGCCGGACCATGGGAGAAGACGCATGAACTCGCACGACCGCGCCTCGGCGGCGCTCGCCGCCCTGCTCGCCGCCTCGATCGCCGCGCCGGCGGCCCTCGCCGAGGACGAGGAGCCGTCCTGGGCGCAGGGCCGGCCCGACACCGACGTCGCCATGCAGATGGCGCCGATCGCGCATCCGCCGGTCCCGCTCTCCGCCGACGAGCTGCCCGACCTGCGGGTCCCCGAGGGCTTCCGGCTGGAAGTGTTCCAGACCGACATCCTCGAGCCGCGCCACATGGTCGAGGGCGCCGACGGCACGATCTACGTCAGCACCCTGTTCAACGCCGGCGGCAAGATCTACGCCCTGACGGGCGAGGGCGCCGACCGCGAGGTCAAGGTGATCGCGGACGAGCTGCAGCTGCCCTCCGGCATCGCCTACAAGGACGGCGACCTCTACGTCGCGACGCCGGCCGAGATCATGGTGATGCGCGGCATCGACGGCCGGGCCGACGATCCGCCGGCGCCGGAGGTCATAGTCTCGGACCTGCCGGGCGAGATTCCGCACGGCTGGAAGTTCATCGACTTCGGACCGGACGGTCGCCTCTACTATCCGGTCGGCGCGCCCTGCAACATCTGCTCGGCGAGCGAGGAGTTCGACCGGATCTTCAGCATCGAGCCCGACGGCTCCGACCGGCAGGTCGTGGTCGAAGGCATGCGCAACACCGTCGGCTTCGACTTCCATCCGGTCACCGGCGAACTCTGGTTCACCGACAACCAGCGCGACTGGCTCTCCGAGGACATGCCGCCGGACGAGCTGAACCGAGTGTCCCGGCCGGGCGAGCAGCACTTCGGCTACCCCTACTGCCACGCCGGCGTGATGACGGACCCGGAATTCGGCTGGGGCCGCAGCTGCGCGGAGTTCCAGGGCCCCGCGGCGACCTTCCCGGCGCATTCCGCGCCGCTCGGCATGACGTTCTACGACGGCGGGGCCTTCCCGGGATACGAGAACGCGGTCTTCGTCGCCCTCCACGGACCGTGGAACCGGACCGAGAAGTTCGCGGACGTGCGGGTCGCCAAGCTCGACGCCAACGGAAACGTGGTCTCGATGCAGCCCTTCCTGACCGGCTTCGTCGAGAACAACGAGTATCGCGGTCGACCGGCCTCGGTCATGGTGATGTCCGACGGCTCGCTGCTGGTGTCGGACGACTTCGCAGGCGCGATCTACCGGATCGTCCATGAGGGCTGAGATCCTGCGGAGGGCGGCTTCGGCCGCCCTTCTCGCGATTCTCGTTCCCGGCGGCGCGGCCGCGGAGGACGACGGGCCGCTTTTCGAATGCCTCATCTGCCACGGCGAGGAGCGACCGGCCGGAACCCCCTCGCTCGGCGGCCAGCCGGAACTCTACATCTTATACCAGCTAGTGTATTTCCGCGACGGTCAGCGGAAGCAGGAGGTGATGTCGGCGTTGATGGAAGGGCGCGACAACGACGAATTGCGCGCGTTGTCGGCTGCGGTGGCGGAGCTGGCGCCGCCCGAGCCGGCCCCGGGGGAACCCGACGCGGCGCTGATCGCGCTGGGCGCCGACCTGGCCCTGTCGCATCGTTGCGGAGCCTGCCATCTGCCGGACTACGAGGGCGCGAAGCATGTCCCCCGTCTCGCCGGACAGGACGAGGCCTACCTCGTCGCGGCCATGCATGACTACAAGGAAGGTCGCCGGATCGGCCCGCGGGCCCAGATGGCCGAGGTGCTGTCCGACATGTCCGACGCCGATCTCGAAGCGCTCGCTCACTACCTCGCGCATGGCGGCACGTCGGGCGGCTGAGCGGCCGTCCCGCCGGGACGGGGCGCCGGACGCGGACGGCGTCCAGGTCGCACCGGAGGCGCCGGCCGGAACGCCGCCGTCGGCGCCCCGTCCCGACACGCCGCGCCCTCGCCGTCGATCGGAAGCGGCGCCCGGTGGGAGCGCGTTCGGCATGCCCGCATTCCGCGTCGGTCGGGCCGCGCGCATGCCGAACGGGCTCCGGTCATGCGTTCGAGCCCCCGCGTCGATCGCCGCATCGCGCGCGCCGTCTCGGGCGCCGCGGCGCCGGGCCCGCTGGACGGGGGCGGGCGACGTGATAGAACGGCGCGACGGGCCGCGCGTGGCCTTGCGGAGGCAGCGATGATCGACACGCTCAAGCGTATCTTCACCTGGTGGAACGGCGCCACGCTCACCACCCTGCTGCATGTCCGCCGCAACGGCGTGATGGTGGGCGAGGACGAGTTCGGCAACACGTTCTACCGCTCCAAGGAGGGCGACCGGCGCTGGGTGCTCTACGAAGGCGAGGCCGAGGCGAGCCGCATCTCGCCGGACTGGCACGGCTGGCTGCACCACACCTTCGCGTCGCCGCCGACGGAGAAGCCGCTGCCGCGCAAGGCGTGGGAGAAGCCGCACAAGCCCAACATGACCGGGACCGAGGCCGCGTATCACCCGCCGGGCTCGGTGCTCACGCCGGAACGGCGCCCGCGCGCCACCGGCGACTACGAGGCGTGGACGCCCGAGTGACGGGCGCGGCCGCGCGAAGGCTCGGGAAGGAGCGAGAATGGCGACGAGCAACGCCGCGGAGACGCTGATCGGCGCCGCCGTGCTGGCCGCGGCGGCGGGCTTCCTGGTCTATGCCGGGCGCACCGCCGACATCGGGCCGACGACCGGCGACCGCTACGAATTGACGGCGGCCTTCCGCAAGGCCGAGGGGCTGACCGTGGGCGGCGACGTGCGCGTCGCCGGCGTCAAGGTCGGCACGGTGCGGTCGCTGCGGCTCGATCAGGAGACCTACCGGGCGGTCGCGACGCTCGCCATCAACGACGAGGTGACGCTGCCGGAGGATTCGGACGCCGCCGTGCTGACCGAAGGACTGCTCGGCGGCACCTTTGTCGGGATCACGCCGGGCGGGTCGGAGTTCGATCTCGAGCCGGGCGACGAGATCATGTTCACGCAAGGTTCCGTGGATCTGATGGACCTCGTCGGCCGCGCGATCACCGGCGGCGGCGGCTCGGGAGAATGACGCGCGCGGTGGCCGAGGATCCCTGGAACGCCGCGGCCTACGCGGCGAACGCGCGATTCGTGGCGGATCACGGCCGGGCGGTTCTGGAACTGCTCGATCCTCGGCCGGGAGAGCGGATCCTGGATCTCGGCTGCGGCGACGGGGCGTTGACCGCGGCGATCGTCGAGGCGGGCGCGGAGACGCTGGGCGCCGACGGGTCGCCCGACATGGTCGCCGCGACCCGCGCGCGAGGCATAGCGGCCGAGGTGGTGGACGGCCATGAACTGCCCTACCGGGCCGAGTTCGACGCCGTGTTCTCCAACGCCGCGCTGCACTGGATGACCCGGCCCGAGGCTGTGCTCGCCGGGGTCGCGCGGGCGCTGCGGCCGGGGGGCCGCTTCGTGGCCGAACAGGGCGGGCAGGGCAACGTCGCGGCGATCCGCACCGCGATGATCGCCGCGCTGTCGGAAGCCGGGATCGAGACGGACCTGACGGAGATATGGTCCTTCCCGTCGCCCGACGAGCAGACGGCGAGGCTCGAGGCCGCCGGCTTCGTGGTGGAGCGGTGCGAGCTGATTCCGCGTCCGACGCCGGTGTCCTCCGGCCTCGCGGTGTGGGCGGACACGCTGGCGGCCCCGGTGCTGGCGCTGGCGCCCGAGGGCATGCGGGCGGGGGTGCGCGACCGGGCCGTGGCCTTGGCGTCTCCGGCGCTGGTGGACGGGCGTGGCTGCGCCACGGCCGATTACGTCCGTCTGCGCTTTCGGGCGCGGTTGGCGGACTGACATGCTGCGGGCGCTGCTGCTCGCGGTCCTGGGCGCCGCGCCGGCGCTCGCCTTCGCGCAGGCCGAGGGCGCGACGGGCGATCCGACGGTCGAGCGGCTGGAGCGTCCGGGCCTGTTCCGGTCCGTGCCGAAGGGTCCCGACGGCAAGCCGCGCGAATACGTCCCGCCGCGCCCGCCGACCCCGCCGCCGCCCGATCTCGCGCCCGCGGAGCTTGCCACGCTGCGCCTGCTCGACAAGATGACGGGGCAGGTCGAGACCTTCGAGATGCGACCGGGCGAGACGCGGCGCCATGCACGGCTCCGGATCGCGCTCGGCCGCTGCATGATCCCGGCGGAGGACGCGCGCGAGGAAGCGGTCGCCTGGCTCGAGATCCGCGACGTGCGCGAGGACGCGCCGCGCTTCCGGGGCTGGATGTTCGCCTCCTCGCCGGCCCTCTCGGCGCTGGATCACGCGCGCTACGACCTCTGGGTGCTGAACTGCAGCACCGTCTCCGGCGAGGCGTCGTCGGACAGCGAGTAGAAGTCCGCCGGCTGCGCCAGCGCCCGCTCCAGCAACTGGTGGTAGCGCGCGCGACTGATCTCGGTGGCGCCGAGACGGCGCAGATGCCCGGTCACGAACTGGGTGTCGAGCAGGGTGAAGCCGCCCGCGTTGAGCCGCGCCACCAGCCAGACCAGCGCGATCTTGGAGGCGTCGGCCTCGTGGCTGAACATGCTCTCCCCGAAGAAGGCCGAGCCGAGGCGCACGCCGTAGAGCCCGCCGGCGAGGGCGCCGTCCATCCAGACCTCGACCGAGCTCGCGTAGCCTAGGCGGTGCAGCGTGCCGTAGAGGTCCCGGATCTCCGGGTTGATCCAGGTCTCGTCGCGCCCCGCGCAGCCGTCCAGGACGTCCTCGAAGGCGAGATCGACGCTGACGCGGTAATCCTCGCGGCGGATCCGCTTCCTGAGGCTGCGCGGAACGTGCAGTCCGTCGAGCGGCAGGATCCCCCGGCGCTTCGGATCGACCCAGAAGATCTCCTCCGAGTCGGCGCTCTGAGCCATGGGAAAGACGCCGGCGGCGTAGGCGCGCAGGAGCAGGGTCGGCGTGATGTCGAGCGGCTTGAGGGGTTCGCTCATGGCCCTTCGTTCCTGACCGGCCCACCAAGTCTAGCAGCACCGGGGCTCCCGACCCAACCCGTCCCGTCGCCCTGGGCGGCAAGCCGGGCCGCGCCGCTCAGACCTCGAGCCCCTGCGCGCGCGGCACGTAGCCCGGCACCGCCTGCATCCGCGCGGCGACGGCGGGGTGCAGATCCTCTCCGTCCGACGCGCCGACGCGACGCGGACGGCGGAACAGGAAGCCGCGCCCGATCCCGCGGCGCGTGCCGCACATGGGGGCGGCGGCGTCGACGGGAAAGCGGTCGCGCCAATCGACCGGCAAGGGCAGGCCGTGATGCGCCGCGCGCTCGAGCATCCAGACCAGCGCGACGTTGGCGAGGGGACGCGCCGGCGCGAAGTCGCCGATCTCGCCCCCGACGTCGCCGTGGGCCCCGGGAAACCAGCGCTGTTCGAGCCGGCCATGCCAGTCCGGGTCGCAACGCCACATCACCGGACGAAAGGCGGTGCGGTCCTCGTCCACCGCGAGGGCGTGATAGCCGGCCCGGACCTGCGGGCCGAGCGCGTGGTCGTGGAACTCCGTCGCGGCGGGGTGCAGCCGCGAGAGCAGCGGGTAGGGCAGGCCGAGCGAGCGCACCGTGTCCCAGACGCCGAGCATCTCGATCTCGACGTCGGTGCGGCAGTGCGCGCGGGAGAAGATGCGCCCGGCCCGGCTCGGCCAGCGTTCGTAATGGCGGAAGGCGCGGCGCACGCGCCGGTCGAGCGCGGCCTCCGGATGCAGCAGCCCGACGCGGCCGATCATCCCGGCGAGCGAGCGCACCGCATAGGCCCCGCGCGAATAGCCGAAGAGGAGGATGCGGTCGCCCGGCCGCCAGCGGCTGGAGAGGAAGCCGTAGCCGGCGCAGATGGCGTCGTTGACGCCTTCGCCGATGATCGCGCGCCACCAGCGTCCCGCCCCGGCCCCTTGCACGCCGGGGTGGTAGGCGACGAGGCGGTCCGATCGCGGTCCCTCGCCGGCCAGCAGCTTCCAGACCGCGCCGGCATGCGTCTCGCGCCCCGGATCGAGGCGCGAGAGCGTGCCGTCCACGATGTAGACCAGGACGCGGGCGTTGCGGAGCGGAGCGGTCATTGAGGCCGAGCATCGCCCAGCGACCGCTGCGTGTCACCCGGGGGAAACGCTCGGACGCGAGGAGGATCCGCGGGCGACGGAGAGGTGACGTTCGGCAAGCGAACGGGTGGCGCTCACGCCGCCGCGCCGGATCGATGACCTTCCCGATCCACGACTGCAGGCGGAGGGACCGGATGCGGTCTGGATCGTCCGCGAAGGCGTTCCGGGCGTGGACGAGGGCGTCGAAGTCCGGGAAAGACGCGCAGGCCGGGTACGCGTTCGGGGAGCCGGACGCGTTCCGGGCATCGAGGTGAGGGGTATGGGGCGTCAGCGGGACGAGCGTGACGGTCGGCGGGTCCCGAAGGGCTCCGGCCCCGTGCCAGCCGGCGCGGTCCGGGCGTGAGGAGGATCAGGAAGCCGCCCGCTGGACCGCTTCCCCGGCGAACACGGCGTGCCCCTCCTCGGGCCTCGTGTCGGCGACGGCGTCGGGGAAGGTCTGCATGGCGTTCGCGCCGATCTCGGGCAGGCGCCCGAGGCGACGCGCCCGGCGCCCGGCCCGCCGGCGGCGCGGAAGACCGACCCGCTCGCCCGGGGTCCCGCCATGACCCCGGCCTCGGCCCGATCGCCTCGAGCGCGCTCTCCGTCACCTCGCCCGACGCCGCGGCGTTCCGATCCGCCCGGAACTGTTCCGCTTCTCCGGGCGCGACGCCGAAGCCGCGCTCCCCCGGCGGCGAGCCGCGGCTCGGCCGGATGCCGGAGGCGGAAGCCGGCATCGGCGCGGACTCCCGTTTCTCGGCGCCATGGCGCGGCTGGGCGCGCGCCGCGGCGAGGCGCCGGGCACGGTCCGAGCCCGATGGCGAGCGGTCCGCTCGAAGCGCCGGTCCGGGGCGGGCGGCGCCCGCCGCGCCACCATCGACGGCACGGCCGGCCCTTCTGGCCGCCGCTCCTCGCCCGCGTGGCTCGGCGCAGTCTGGAGCCCCCTTGGCGGAACGGCCCGCCCCTCCACGGCGCCGGCGCTTCCGGTGACGCGAGCCCGTGCGGAAAAGGAGGAGGACACGAGCATCGCGGTTCTCGGGGACGGATCTCGGCACGACGGTCCGCGGCGTCGTCGGCCTCGACGGCGCGGGCGCCGGCGTGCTGCGACGACGGATGAGACGCTGGGACGGCGATCGCCCTCGCCTCCGGCCTCGAGCCCTGCGCGATCGGCATGGAGGCGTGCTCCGGCCCGGCCCCCTGCCGGGCCGGATCCCGGCGGACCGGGGCCACGCGATCCGGCTCATCCCGCCGCAATGCGTGCGTCCAAGCGTGACGGCGCCGAAGGATGACGACCGGCACGCCGAACCGATCGCGCAGGCCGCGTCGTGGCCGACCATGCGCTTCGTCGCGCTCGAGACGACGGAGCGAACCGACATGCAGACGCCGCATCGGGTCCGTCTGCGGCTCGTCGGAGCGCGCGCAGGCCGGGGAACCGGCTCGCGGCGACCCCGCTCCGAAGCGGCCACGCGATCGCCGGGGCCGCGGTCGACTGGAAGTCGCCGTCGACGGCATGCCGGAGGATCCCGATGTCGAGCGCGGCGCACGCATGAGGGAGCTGATCGGGGAGACGCGGCCGGAGGGACGCGCGCCGGATCGGCGCGTCGAGGCGCTCTACGCCGGGTTGACGGCCTATGCCGGCGAGGACGACACGGCGCGACGGCTGGCCGCCGACCCTGGGGGCGGCGTGCTCGCGGCCACCGCGCTGGTCGCGGCGGTCGGCGACGGCGGCGCCCTTCGACGGGGGCGGGACCTTGGCGCACGGCCTGGTCCGGTCCTCCAGGCGACACACGACCGGCGGCAGGCCAGAGCCGCCGGGGATCACCAGGCGCGGGAACGAGCGCCTGCGCATGCTCCTGATACACGGGGCCCGGCCCCCCTGCCGGCCCTGACCAAGCGTGCGACGCCGATCGAGCGTGGTTGCGCGGCCTCGAGGCGCGGTCTCACCGCGACGTCGCGGTCGTGGCGCTCGTCGACACGCCGGCGCGCGTCGCCTCGGCGATCATGCGCGGCGACGCCGCCTTCGACGTCCGGCAGGGCGTGACCGAGGGATGGCGCGGAGAGACCCGAAGACCGTCGGGCGCGTCCCGAAGCCTCTTCGGGAAGGCGAGGGAGATGGCCTGACGGTCGACCGGGGGGCCGGAGCCTCGATCGAAAGCCGGCGCCGCGATGCCGTGCCCTTCCCGAGGACGGGTCGCGCGGAGGTCCAGCTTGGTCCCGGAAATCCTCCGAGAGACCGGATGCGTTCGAGCGGACGCGGCGGTCGCCAGCGTCGAAGCCTCTTCCGGACGCGGCGGTCGATGGGGTTTCGAGGCGGCGCCGCGCCGCCTTCGGATGCGTCGGCCGGACCTTCTGCCGCTGGAAGCCCTCGCGCCGCAGGATGTGTGTCCGCTCGCAACGGGTTCGAGGGCGGCCCCCGAAGCGGGAGGCCTTGCGACGCCAGGCGCCTGTCGAGGCGCGCCTCGATCCAGCGGCGGAGATCCGGCAGCGTCCGACGGCTCACCCCGTCCGTCGTCGGAGCGGGGCGGCGGAAGATGCGGTCGAAGAGCGGCGCCAGCTACGCCTCGCCCGACGCCGGGGCCGGTCGGACAACGGCCGGTCGCGCACGGCCGCCGGCCCTTCGGCGTCGCGCGGCGCCTCCCGCTCCATGCCCGCCGCCGTCGCCGCGTCCGACCGGCTCACCCTGTCCGGAGCGTCGTCGAGCGCCGGAAGCCGCCGCGCCGCCCGGTGGCTCCGTTCCCTCTCCGCCAGCGCCCGCATCGCCAGCGCTCGCGGCGTCTCGCATCCGGTTTCCTGCCGTGCGGCACGCGATGACGGATCAGGTGCCGGGAGGCGAATCCTTCAACCGGAATCAGTGCTTTCGCGGGGCGGCGTCAGCCCTTCCGCGTCTTGTCGATGGGGCGCATCAGCCCCTCCTGCGCCGTCGAGGCCACGAGGCGCCCGGCGCGGTCGTAGATCAGGCCGCGGTTGAAGGCGCGGGCGCCGCCGGTGAAGGGGCTGTCCATCGCGTAGAGGTGCCAGTCGTCGAAGCGGAGCGGCCCGTGGAACCACATGGCGTGGTCGAGGCTCGCGAACATCGCCGTGCCGGACATGAAGCTGACGCCGTGCGGGCGCGCGCCGGAGCCGAGCAGGTTCATGTCCGAGGCGTAGGCGAGCAGGCACTGGTGCAGCGCCGGCGTCGCCTCTCCGACGCCGGGCACGCGGAACCACAGGCGGTTGGCGTCGGGCATCGGCGAGGGGTCGAGCAGGTCGAGCGGGTCGACCTCGCGGATCTCCACCGGCCGGGGGCGCAGGAAATCCTCGCGCCATTTCGGCGAGACGCGCTCGGCGTCGCGGGCGCGGAGGTCGGCGCGGCTGGGAAGGGTCTCCGGCTCCGGCGCCGCGGGGGCGTCGTGCTGGTGGGTCCAGCCCGGCTCCTCGACGTGGAAGGAGGCGGCGAGGTTGAAGATCTGCCGGCCGTGCTGGATCGCGACGACGCGGCGGGTGGTGAAGGAGCCGCCGTCGCGGGCGCGGTCGACCTCGTAGACGATGGGGATCGAGGGGTCGCCGGGGCGGATGAAATAGGCGTGGAGGGAATGGCAGGCGCGGTCTTCGACCGTCCGGTAGGCGGCGACGAGCGCCTGCGCGATCACGAGGCCGCCGAACACGCGGGTCGGCGTCTCGCCCCCGTCGCCGCGGCCGCGGAAGAGGTTCGTCTCCAGGCGTTCGAGCTCGAGGAGCGCTATCAGGTCGGCGGCGGCGTCGGTCATTCGGGTCCTCCGGTGGCTCGGGCGCGGAGGGTAGCGGCGGGCGGTGCGGGTGGCGAGGGGGCGCGGACGGCGGGGCCGGGCGGGAGGCGCGGCACGCGCCGACGCGGCGCGAGCGCGGGTCGATCCCCCCGAGCGGCGCGCCCTGCGGCGGGGAGCGCGCCACTCGGGGAGGCGCGAGGGCGCCCCCCGCTCGCGGCGCGCGTCGGCGCGCGCGGGGGCGCGCCGACGGCCCCGGGGCGGGCGGCGGCGCCTCCGGGGGCTGGACGCGAGGCGGCGGGGCGGGTGTCATGGCGCCCAAAGAACGACAGGGGAGGGACGGGCATGGGCGAGGGTCTGCCGCGGCGGCTGTTGATCGCGAACCGGGGGGAGATCGCGGCGCGGATCGCGGCCTCGGCGGCGGAGCTGGGGGTGGAGACGGTCGCCGTCTTCTCCGAGGACGACGCGGGGGCGCTGCATGTCGCGCGGGCGGATGCGGCGGAGGCGCTGCCGGGGACCGGGCCGGCGGCCTATCTCTCGGCCGCGGCGCTGGTGGCGGCGGCGCGGCGGGCCGGGTGCGACGCGATGCATCCGGGGTATGGGTTCCTGAGCGAGGATGCCGGGTTCGCGGAGGCCGTCGAGGCGGCCGGGCTGGTCTGGGTCGGACCCTCGCCCGACGCGCTGCGGACCTTCGGGGACAAGGCGGCGGCGCGGGCGGCGGCGGAGGCGGCCGGCGCGCCGGTGCTGCCGGGGACGGGGGCGGTCGATCTCGACGGCGCGCGGGCCTTCTTCGAGGGGCTCGGGCGCGGCGCGGCGGTGATGGTGAAGGCCGTCGCGGGGGGCGGCGGGCGCGGGGTTCGGCCGGTGCTGTCGGCGGACGACCTGCCGGCGGCGCTGGAGGCCTGCGCGGCGGAGGCGCGGGCGGCGTTCGGCTCGGGCGCGGTCTATCTCGAGCGGCTGGTGCGCCGGGCGCGGCATGTGGAGGTGCAGGTCGTCGGGGACGGCGCTTCCGCGGTGGCGGTCGGGGACCGGGAGTGCTCGCTCCAGCGGCGGCGGCAGAAGCTGGTGGAGGTGGCGCCGGCGCCCTCGGTCGAGCCGGGGGTGCGGGCGCGGCTGTGGCGCGCCTCCGAGGCGATGGCGGCGGCGGCGGGGTATCGCGGCGTCGGGACCTTCGAGTTCCTGCTGGACCGCGACACGGGCGAGGCGTTCTTCATCGAGGCGAACGCGCGGCTGCAGGTGGAGCATACCGTGACGGAGGCGGTCACGGGGCTGGACTTCGTGGCGGTGCAGCTGCGGCTGGCGGGGGGGGCTTCGCTGGCGGGGCTGGGGCTGGAGGCGGCGCCGGAGACGCGGGGGGCGGCGGTGCAGGCGCGGGTCTGCGCGGAGGTCTTGGGCGCGGACGGGTCGGTGCGGCCGGCGGCGGGCGTGATCGCGGCCTTCGAGGCGCCGACGGGGCCGGGGGTGCGCACGGACGCGGCGGGCTTCGTCCGGATGGCGGCCAATCCGCGCTTCGATTCGCTGCTGGCGAAGGTGGTGTGCCATGCGCCGACGCATGAGGCGGCGGTGGCGAAGGCGCTCAGGGCGCTGGACGAGATGCGGGTGGAGGGGGTGGAGACCAACCTCGCCCTGCTGCGAGGGCTGATGGCCTCGGCCGAGGTGGCGGCGAACGACGTGGACACCGGGTTCCTCGAGGCCAATCTCGCGGCGCTCATCGCGGCGGGGGCGGCGCGGCGCGGGCGGCATGCCGTGGGGGGCGGCCGGGAGGCGAGGCCGCGGGCCGAGGCGGCCGTGCCGGAGGGGTTCGTCGCGGTGCGGGCGCCGCTGACGGGGACGGTGGCCTCGCTCGCCGTCGAGGCGGGCGCGGCGGTGGCGGCGGGGGCGACGTTGCTCTCGCTCGAGGCGATGAAGATGGAGCATCTGGCGCTGGCGCCGGAGGCGGGGCGGGTCGAGCGGGTGCTGGTCGCGCCCGGCGAGACGGTGGCGGAGGGCGCGGTGCTGGCGCTGCTCGCGCCGGGCGAGGCGGCGGGGGATGCGGCCTCGGCCGAGGCGGAGCCGGATCCGGGCTTCGTGCGCCCGGATCTGGCGGAGGCCTTGGCGCGGCGGGCGGCGACGCTGGACGCGGCGCGGCCGGAGGCGGTGGAGAAGCGCCGCGCCAAGGGGCGCTGGACGGCGCGAGAGACGCTCGACGCGCTGCTCGATCCGGGCAGCTTCACGGAATACGGCGGGCTGATGCTGGCGGGGCGGCGCTCGCGGATGTCGATGGAGGATCTGATCGCGCGGACGCCGGCGGACGGGGTGATCCTCGGCTTCGGGACGGCGAACCGGGAGGATGTCGGGGAGGAGGCGGCGGGCTGCGCCGTGCTGGCCTACGACTACACGGTGCTGGCGGGCACGCAGGGGATGCGCGGGCACGAGAAGACCGACCGCTTCCTCGACGCCGCGCATTGGCGGGGGCTGCCGCTGGTCTGCTTCACCGAGGGCGGCGGCGGGCGGCCGGGCGACACCGACATGGTGCAGGCGGCGGGGCTGAACGTGCCGACCTTCCATCGCTTCGCGGAGCTCTCGGGCGCGGTGCCGCTGGTCGGGGTGAGCGCGGGCTACTGCTTCGCGGGGAACGCGGTGCTGCTCGGCGCCTGCGACGTGGTGATCGCGACGCGGGCGAGCTCGCTCGGCATGGGCGGGCCGGCGATGATCGAGGGCGGGGGGCTCGGCGTCTTTCGCCCGGAGGAGGTGGGGCCGGCGCCGATGCAGGCCGAGGCGGGGGTGGTCGACCTGCTGGTGGAGGACGACGCCGAGGCGGTGGCGGCGGCGCGGAAGTATCTCGGGTATTTCCAGGGGCCGGCGCGGGACTGGTCGGCGCCGGATCAGCGGCGGCTGCGGCATGTGGTGCCGGAGAACCGGCGGCGGGTCTACGAGATGCGGCGGGTGGTGGAGCTGCTGGCCGACGAGGGCTCGGTCATGGAGCTTCGGCGGGAATTCGGCACGGCGATGATCACGGCGCTGGCGCGGATCGAGGGGCGGGCGATCGGGATCGTCGCCAACGATCCGAAGGTGCTCGGCGGGGCCATCGACGGTCCGGCGGCGGACAAGGCGGCGCGGTTCCTGCAGCTCTGCGAGGCGCACGGGCTGCCGGTGCTGTTCCTCTGCGACACGCCGGGCAACATGGTCGGGCCGGAGGCGGAGCGCACCGGGCTGATCCGGCATTGCGCGCGGCTGTTCCTGATCGGGGCGAATCTGACGGTGCCCTACATGACGGTGGTGACGCGCAAGGGCTACGGCCTCGGCGCGCAGGCGATGGCGGGGGGCGGCTTCGCGAATCTGCTGTTCACGGTGGCCTGGCCGACGGGGGAGTTCGGGGCGATGGGGCTCGAGGGGGCCGTGCGCCTCGGCTTCCGCGACGAGTTCGCGGCGATCGAGGATCCGGTTAAGCGCGCCGAGGCGTTCGAGGCGCGGGTGGCGGAGGCCTACGCCACCGGGCGGGGGCTCAACGCGGCCAGCCTCGGCGAGATCGACGACGTGATCGATCCGGCGGAGACGCGGGTCTGGGTGCGCCGGGCGATGGAGGCGCCGCGGCGCGAGCGGCGGGCCAAGGCGCTGCCCTGGATCGACGGCTGGTGAGGCCGGCCCGCCTTGCGGCGGGCGGGCGGCTCCGGTTTCATGGCGACCGAACGAGGCCCGGCGCGACGCGCGACCGGGCGCATCACGGGGAGGGACGACGATGAGCGAGGCCGGCGAGGCTGGGCCCGAGGCGCGCTGGCGCGCGCATCTGGCCGAGGGCCGCTTCATGATCCAGCGCGATCCGGCGACGGGCGAGGCGGTGTTTCCGCCGCGCGCCGTCGCGCCCGGCAAGGGCGGCGCGCTGGAGTGGATCGAGGCGAGCGGGCGCGGCGAGGTCCATGCGACCACGGTGATGCGCCGGCGCCCGGAGCAGGGGGGCGATCTCGGCCTCTGCCTCGTGAAGCTGGCCGAGGGGCCGAAGATGATGACGCGGGTGGTCGGCATGGCGCCCGAGGCGGTGAGCATCGGCATGCCGGTGCGCGCGAGGATCGAGGAGGTCGAGGGCGAGCTCGCGGTGACCTTCGAAGTCGAAGGGGGCGGGGCATGAGCCTGAAGGGGAAGGCCGCGATCGTCGGCGTCGGTCAGTGGGGCTGCGGCGAGGCGCCGGGCTGGTCGCCGCTGGAGATCCTGGCGAAGTCGTCCGAGGCGGCGCTGGCCGATGCCGGGCTGACGCTGGCGGACGTGGACGGGCTGTTCACGGCGTCGTCCTATCACTTCATGCCGAGCTCCAGCGTGGCGGAGCATCTCGGCATCCATCCGCGCTATTCGGACGGGTCGAACATCGGCGGGTCGAGCTTCGTCGCGCATGTCGTCAACGCGGCGATGGCGCTGGAGGCGGGGCTCTGCGACGTCGCGCTGATCTGCTACGGCTCGAACCAGCGGACGGCGGGCGGACGGCTGGTCTCGATGTCCGAGGCGCAGCCCTTCGAGCGGCCCTTCAAGCCGCGCCATCCGATCGCGGCCTATGCGCTCGCCGCCTCGCGGCACATGCACGAGTACGGGACGACGAAGGAGCAGCTCGCCGAGGTCGCGGTCGCGGCGCGGGGCTGGGCGAACCTGAACCCGGAGGCCTTCGCGCGGGGGCCGCTGACGGTGGAGGACGTGACCGGCGCGCGGCCGATCTGCGATCCGCTCGGCAAGCTCGACTGCTGCCTGGTGACGGACGGCGGGGCCGCGGTGGTGATGACGCGGGCGGATCGGGCGAAGGACCTCGCCAAGACGCCCGCCTATCTGCTGGGCGGGGGGATCGAGCTCTCGCACCGCTCCATCGCGCAGATGGAGGATCTGACCGTCTCGGGCGCCAAGGCCTCGGGCGAGCGGGCCTATGCGATGGCCGGGATGGGGCCGAAGGACATGGACGTCCTCGCCCTTTATGACGCCTTCACCATCAACACGATCCTGTTCCTCGAGGATCTCGGCTTCTGTCCGAAGGGCGAGGGCGGGCGCTTCGTCGAGGGCGGGCGGATCGCGCCGGGGGGCGAGCTCGCCGTGAACACCAACGGCGGCGGCCTCTCCTGCGTGCATCCGGGAATGTACGGGCTCTACCTCGTGGTCGAGGCGGTGCGCCAGCTTCGCGGCGAGCGGGGCGAGGGGCAGATGAAAGGCGCGGAGACGGCGCTGGTGCACGGCAACGGCGGCACGCTCTCCAGCCAGGTGACGGTGGTACTGGGCACGGAAGGGACGCTCTGATGGGGATGCTCGAGGGCAAGGTCGTCGCGGTCACGGGCGCGGGGCGCGGCATCGGCCGCGCCATCGCCATGGCGGCGGCGGAGGCCGGCGCGGCGGTGATCGTCAACGACCTCGGCGCCGATCTCGGCGGGGAGGGGGGCGATCCCTCCCACGCGCAGCAGACGGTGGCGGACATCGAGGCGGCGGGCGGCCGCGCGGCGGTCAACGGCGCCTCGGTCGCCGATCCGGAGGGGGCCGCGAGCATCGTGCGGGACGCGCTGGAGCGGTTCGGGCGGATCGACGGGGTGGTCAACAACGCCGGCATCCTGCGCGACGCGATCTTCCACAAGATGTCGACGGCCGATTTCGAGGCGGTGATCAAGGTGCATCTGATGGGCGCCTGGCATGTCTCGAAGGCCGCGGCGCCGCATTTCCGGGAGCAGGGGTCGGGCGCGTTCGTGTTCCTGACCTCGACCTCGGGGCTGATCGGCAACGTCGGTCAGGCGAACTACGCCGCGGCGAAGCTGGGCGTGGCGGGGATGTCGCGCGGCATCGCGCTCGACATGAACCGCTTCGGCACGACCTCGAACGCCGTCGCACCCTTCGCCTGGTCGCGGATGATCGGCTCGATCCCGGCCGAGACGCCGGCGCAGCAGGAGCGGGTGCGCCGCCTGCAGGCGATGACGCCCGAGAAGATCGCGCCGCTGGCGGTGTATCTGCTCGGCGGCGAGGACCGGCCGACGGGGCAGATCTTCGGCGCGCGCAACAACGAGCTGTTCGTGTTCTCCCAGCCGCGGCCGGTGCGGAGCGTGCATCGCGACGGAGGCTGGACGCCGGAGGACGTCGCCGGACATGCGATGCCGGCGCTGAAGGCGGGGATGACGCCGCTCGAGGTCTCGGGCGACGTGTTCTGCTGGGATCCGGTCTGAGGCGACGGACGGGCTTGACCGCCCGTGCCCGGGGCGCGGAGGCTGCCGGCGTGGGAGGCGCCGCGCCCGGCTGCGCCGAGCGGAGAGGAACGGAACGATGAACGTCACCCTGTTGGAGCGCGCGGCGCCCTTCTTCCTGAGCGTCCTGCGCGCGGTCGCCGGGCTGATCTTTCTGGCGCACGGAACGCAGAAGCTTCTGGGCTTTCCGGCGACCGACCGGGTGACGGAGGCGTTCTCTCTCTCCTGGTGGGCGGGGGTGGTCGAGCTCGTGACCGGCGCGCTGCTGACGGTGGGACTGTTCACGCGGCCGGCGGCGTTCCTCGCCTCGGGCACGATGGCGTTCGCCTATTGGCTGGTGCACGCGCCGCGGGACGTCTATCCGGTCAACAACGCCGGGGACGCGGCGATCCTGTACTGCTTCGTGTTCCTCTATCTCGTCTTCGCCGGGGGCGGACCCGTCTCGATCGACCGTCTGCGCGGGGTCGGGCGCCATGCGACGTCGGAGGCCTGACGCCGGTCGCAGGGGAGCGGGCGCATGGATTTCATCCGCGAGCTCGCGGCGCCGCCGCGGCGCGAGACCCAGGACGGGCGTGAGCGGCGTCTCGGCGTCGAGATCGAGTTCGCCGCGGTCTCCGCAAAGCAGGCGGCGGACATCGTGCAGGATCTGTTCGGCGGCGACGTGCGGGAGGAGGACCCGCACCGCTTCCACGTCGAGGAGGCCGAACACGGCGACTTCACGGTGGAGATCGACACGCAGTACGCGCATCGCCCGAAACACGGCCGCGAGAGCGAAGGCGGGGTGCTGCTGGAGGACTTCCGCGACGAGATGCGGCGGCTCTTCGGCGACATCGGCTCGGTCGTGCTGCCCTGCGAGGTTGTCTGCCCGCCGATGCCGTGGAGCGAGCTCGGCCGGCTAGACGCGCTGGTGGAGACGCTGCGCGAGGCGGGGGCCGAGGGCACGCGCTCGTCGCCGTTCTACGCCTTCGGCGCGCAGCTCAACCCGGAGATCGCGAGCGAAGAGCCCGCGCATCTGACGGCGATGCTGAAGGCGTATCTGCTGCTCTCGCCCTGGCTGCGGGCGGTGATGAGCCTCGACGTCACGCGGCGGCTGGCGGCCTTCGCCGACCCGTTCCCCGAGCGCTACGTGAGCAAGGTGACTTCGCCGGACTACGCGCCGGATCGAAAGACGCTGATCGAGGATTACCTGACCGACAATCCGACACGGAACCGGGAGCTTGATCTGCTGCCCCTGTTCGCCTGGATGGAACCGGAGCTGGTGAAGCGCCGGGTGGACGACCCGCGGGTGAAGCCGCGGCCGACCTACCACTACCGGCTGCCCGACGCGGATCTGGGGGAACAGGACTGGAGCCTCTCGCTCGAATGGAATCGCTGGCTGACGGTCGAGCGGCTGGCCGAGGACGACGACCTTCTCGCGCGGATGGGCGAGGCGTGGGCGCGGCGCCGGCAGGGATGGTTCTCGGACCGCTGGCCGATGGAGTGCACGCAATGGCTTCTGCTTTCGCGACCCGACGGCCCCTGATCGCGGTCACCACGTCCCGCCGCTCGGGCTGGCGGATCTTCCCGATGTTCTGGGTCGCGATCCATCTCGGCGGCGGCAAGGCGGTGCGCTGGCGCGCCGGCAGGCCCGCCGATCTCGACGGGGTCGACGGGCTGGTGATCGGCGGGGGGGACGACATATCGCCCGACATCTACGGGGGCGAGATCGTGGCCTCGGCCAGGCTCGACCCGGCGCGCGACCGAATGGAGCGCGAGCTGGTGGCGGGCGCGCTGGAGCGCGGGCTGCCGGTGCTGGGCGTCTGCCGCGGGGCGCAGATGATGAACGTGGCGCTGGGCGGCTCGCTGCATCAGGACGCCTACGGGGTCTACGAGGCCTCCCGACGGCGCTGGACGGTGCTGCCGAGGAAGCGCGTGACGATCGAGGACGGCACGCGGCTCGGCGAGATCTCGGGCCGCGAGCCGATGGGGGTGAACGCGCTGCACAGCCAGTCGGTGCATTTCCTCGGCGATCGGCTGCGCGTCGCGGCGCGCGACGAGGGGGGCATGGTGCAGGCGATCGAGCGCGAGGGCGATCTGTTCGCGCTGGGGGTGCAATGGCATCCGGAGCACCTGTTCTACGCGCGCCGGCAGCGGGCGCTGTTCGCGGCGCTGGTGCGCGCGGCCGCCGAAGGGATCGAGCGGCGCGTGCAGAGCGCCGAGTCTCCGGCCTGAGCCCCGCGGAGGGCCGGGCGTCCCGCGGCTGACGCTGCGTGAGTGGGAGCGATCCGGACTGGACTGAGCGTCGGGACGCGGTATCGTGTCGTCGCGCAACCTACGGACGACAGAATTCCGTTGGAGCGGACAGGAGGCGGGCCGCCCGCGTCCCGGGGAGGTGCAATGGATTTCGCCCAGTTGCTGGTCGGAGGCGTGGCGAACGGCTGCGTCTACGGCCTCGTCGCCCTCGGCTTCGTGCTGATCTACAAGGCGACCGAAGCGGTCAATTTCGCCCAGGGCGACCTGATGATGCTGGGCGCCTTCGTGGCGCTGCAGTTCGTCAACGGGGACCGCTGGGGCATCAACTTCGTGCTCGGCGTGACGCTGGCGGTCTTGGTGATGGGCGTCGTCGGCTATCTTCTCGAGGTGCTGGTGCTGCGGCGCATCTTCGGGCAGCCGCAGTTCGCGGTCGTGATCCTGACCATCGCCCTCGGCTTCGTGATACGGTTCTTCGCTGGACTGATCTGGGGCTACAATCCGCTCAACCTGGAGACGCCCTGGGCCGGCCGGATGGTCGAGATCGGCATCGCGACGGTGGGCTACGACGACCTGGTGGTGATCCTCGGCACGGCGGGGCTGACGCTGGCGCTCTGGGCCTTCTTCGCGCGCACGCGGATGGGCGTCGCGATGCAGGCGGCCAGCCAGAACCAGCTCGCGGCCTATTACATGGGCGTGCCGGTGAAGCGGGTGGCGGCGCTGACCTGGGCGATCTCGGGCATGCTGGCGACGGTGGCGGGCGTGCTCTTCGCCTCCAAGGGCGCGATCGACCCGAACACCGGGCTCTTGGGCATCAAGGCCTTCGCGGCGGCGGTGATCGGGGGCTTCGGCTCGCTCCCCGGCGCGCTGGCGGGGGGGCTGCTGATCGGCGTGGTCGAGACCTTCGCCTCGCGCTACGGGCCGGCGCACTGGAGCCAGATGGCGCCATACGTGCTGATGCTGGCGGTGCTGGTGCTGCGGCCGAACGGGCTGTTCGCGCAGGTCATGCAGAAGAAGGTCTGAGCGCGTGAAGACGATCTTCAAGACCGACTACGCGCAGGACGTGCGGCTGTTCGAGGACAGGGCCGACGCGCTGCGCTATCTCGCACTGATCGCGGCGGCGGCGGCGGCGCCGTTCCTGCTGTCGGAATACATCCTGGGCGAGTTGACCTACGTGCTGATCTGGGCGCTGGCGGGGCTGGGGCTGATGATCCTGGCCGGCCATGCCGGGCAGCCGAGCCTCGGGCACGGGGCGTTCCTGGCGGCGGGCGCCTACATGGAGGTGTGGCTGGCGCAGCAGGGGCTGCCGTTCCTGCTGAGCTTCCCGCTCGCGGGGCTGTTCGCCGGCGTGGTCGGGGCGCTGCTAGCGCTGCCGGCGCTCAGGATCTCGGGCATCTACCTCGCCATCGCGACGCTGGCCTTCGGCGTGCTGACCGAGGACGTGATCATCCTGATGTCGCCCTGGACCGGCGGCATCGAGGGGATCTTCGCGGAGCCGGTCACCATCCTCGGGATCGACTTCGACCGCTACGCGAACGGCGGGCGGCCGTTCTACTGGCTCTGCCTCGCCTCCGTGGTGGTGATCACCGTCCTATACGCCAATCTCCTGCGCTCGCCGACCGGGCGTGCCTTCACGGCGATCCGCGACTCCGAGGTCAGCGCGCGGGCGATGGGGGTGAACGTCGCGGCCTACAAAACGCTGGCCTTCGGGCTCTCCTGCTTCGTCACCGGCCTCGCGGGGGCGCTGCTGGCGCATTACATGACCTTCTTCAACTACGAGGCGTTCCTCGTGATCATCTCCATCCAGCTCCTGCTGATGGTGACGGTCGGGGGCCTCGGCTCGATCCACGGCGCCTTCTTCGGGGCGGCGGTGATCGGGCTGCTGCCGGTGATCGTGGTGATCGCGCGCGAGGAGATCGGCGGGCTGTTCGGCGCCGGCAACGTCACGATCCCCGCCATGGACATCGCGATCTTCGCGGCGATCCTGATCGCGTTCATCATCCTCGAGCCCGCCGGCCTCTACGGGCGCTGGGTGAAGATCCGGATCTGGTTCGAGCTGTTCCCGCTGGCGCGGAAGGACATGTTCCGCCGCCAGAAGAGCTACCTCAAGACGGAGCGTGTGCGATGAGCCTGCTGGAGGTGCGCGACCTCGCGGTGCGCTTCGGCGGCGTGAAGGCCGTCGACGGGGTGAGCTTCGACGTGGAGGCGGGGGAGGTCTTCGCCATCATCGGGCCGAACGGGGCGGGCAAGTCGACGATCTTCAACCTGATCTCGCGCTTCTATCAGCCGACCTCCGGCACGATCCGCTTCGACGGCGAGGACGTGACGGGGCTGAGGGCGGATCAGATCGCGCCGCTCGGCATCGCGCGGACCTTCCAGAACATCGAGCTCTTCGAGCATTCGACGGTGCTGCACAACCTCTTGGTGGGGCGGCATTCGCGCCGGCGCACGACCTGGATCGAGGACCTGCTGCATGTCGGCCGGGCGCGGGGCGAGGAGCTGCGCCACCGCGAGGCGGCCGAGAAGGCGATCGAGTTCCTCGATCTGCAGCCCTACCGCGAGAAGATGATCGCCGGGCTGCCCTACGGCGTGCGCAAGGTGGTGGAGATCGCGCGGGCGCTGGCGAGCGGGCCGCGGCTGCTGCTGCTCGACGAGCCGGCCTCCGGCCTCTCGGTCGAGGAGACGCAGGAGGTCGCATTCTGGATCGAGGACATGAAGCGCGAGATGGGGCTGACCGTGCTGATGGTGGAGCACGACATGGGCCTCGTCTCGGCCGTCGCGGACCGGGTGCTGGCGCTGGCCGACGGGCGGATGCTGGCGATGGGCACTTCGGCCGAGGTGCAGACCGATCCGAAGGTGATCGAGGCGTATCTGGGCGTCGACGACGAGGAGGCGGCGGCGTGAACGTGGCGGCGCGAGACGCGGCGGCCGAGGTCGGGGAGACGGTCCTCGAGCTGCGCAACGTCGAGACCTTCTACGGGCCGATCCAGGCGCTGCGGGGCGTGAGCCTCGAGGTGCCGAAGGGGCGGATCGTGACCATTCTCGGCGCCAACGGGGCCGGCAAGACGACGCTGATGAAGACCGTCTCCGGCGTGATGGACCCCGAGAAGGGCGAGGTGCTGCTGGAGGGCGAGCGCATCTCCGGCATGGATCCGGACGCCATCGTCAAGCGCGGCGTCGCGCACGTCCCCGAGGGGCGGGAGGTGTTCCCGTTCCTGACGGTGGAGGAGAACCTGCGGATGGGCGCCTTCACCCGGTCGGACTCGGCCGGGATCGCCGAGGACCTGGCGCTGGTCTACGACTATTTCCCGATCCTCGCGGGGCGGAAGGGCCAGTCGGCCGGCACCCTCTCCGGGGGGCAGCAGCAGATGCTGGCGATCGGGCGCGGGCTGATGACGCGGCCGAAGGTGATGCTGCTGGACGAGCCGTCGCTCGGCCTTTCGCCGATCCTCGTCAAGGAGATCTTCGCGATCATCCGCCGGCTCAACCGCGAGCAGGGCGTGACGATGATGCTGGTGGAGCAGAACGCCAACGTGGCGCTGCGGGTCGCGCACAAGGGCTACGTGCTGGAGCTGGGGCGGATCGTGATGGCGGGGGAGGCGTCGAAGCTGCTCGCCTCGGCCGACATCCAGGAATTCTATCTGGGTCAGCAGGCCGGGGACCAGCAGCGCGGGCAGAAGCGCTGGAAGCGGCGCAAGACGTGGAGGTGACGCGGTGATGGACGGCGGAACCTGGGCCGCGGACCGGCCGATCCTGATCGGGGGCTGCGACACGATCCCGAAGCTGTTCGCGCATCGCTGCCGGCTGAAGGGCGAGGCGATCGCGCATCGGGAGAAGGATCTCGGCATCTGGCGGGCCTTCACCTGGTCCGACTACTACGACGCGGCGCGGGCCATCGGCCTCGGCCTGATCGAGCAGGGGATGCGGCGCGGCGATCCGGTGGCGCTGCTGTCGGAGGACCGCAGGGAGTGGCTCTACGTCGACATGGGCGTGGTCTGCGCGGGCGGCATCACCAACGGCGTCTACACCACCGACAGCGCCGAGCAGCTCGCCTATCTGGTCAACGACAGCGGGGCGCGGTTCCTGTTCGTCGAGAACGACGAGCAGCTCGACAAGTGGCTCGAGGCGCGGGACCGGATGCCGGGGCTCGAGCTGGTGGTGGTGTTCGACCGGGAGGGGCTGCACGACTTCTCCGACCCGCAGGTGATCTTCCTCGACGAGCTGATGGGCGCGGGGCGCGCCTTCGGCGAGGCGGAGCCGACGCGCTTCGAGGAGGAGCTGGCGGCGGCGCGGCCGGAGGACACGGCCATGCTGATCTACACCTCCGGCACCACCGGCCCGCCCAAGGGCGCGATGATCACGCATCGCAACATCCTCTTCCAGCTCACCGCGGCGACGGAGGTTCTGAGCTTCGAGGAGACCGACGAGCTGCTCTGCTTCCTGCCGCTTTGCCATATCCTCGAGCGGCTGGTCTCGGTCGAGTTTCCGCTGCTGGCGGGCTGTGCGGTGAACTTCGCGGAGAGCCCGGAGACGGTGTTCGACAACCTGCGCGAGGTCTCGCCGCATTCCTTCACCGCCGTGCCGCGCCTCTGGGAGAAGATCTATTCGCGGCTGATGATCCTCAGAAAGGAGGCCACCGGCTTCGGGCGCTGGTGCTTCGACCGCGCGCTCTCGGCCGGCATGGCGGCCGAGGCGCGGCGCGAGGCGGGCGAGGCGCTGCCGCCGGCGCTCAAGCTGCGGCTGGCGGTCTGGGACCGGCTGGTGCTGCGCAATCTGCGCCGGATGATAGGGCTCGACCGGGCGCGGCGGGGGACCACCGGCGCGGCGCCGATCTCGCCCGAGCTGATCCGCTGGTTCGGCGCGATCGGGGTGCCGCTGGTCGAGGGCTACGGCATGACCGAGAGCGCCGGCGTCGCGACCGCGAACCGGGTGGAGGACAACCGGATCGGCACCGTCGGCCCGGCGATCCCGGGCGTCGAGATGCGGATCGACGCGACCGGGGAGATCCTTCTGCGCGGCCCCTGCGTCTTCAAGGGCTACTGGAACAGGCCCGAGAAGACGGCCGAGACCGTCGACGCCGAGGGCTGGCTGCACACCGGCGACGTCGGGCGGATCGGCAACGACGGGGCGCTGACCATCACCGGGCGGCTGAAGGACATCATCATCACGGCGGGCGGCAAGAACGTCACGCCGGCCGAGATCGAGAGCCGACTGAAGTTCTCGCCCTACATCTCGGATGCGGTGATCATCGGCGACAAGCGCAGGTATCTGACCGCGCTGATCATGATCGACCAGGAGAACGTGGAGAAGTTCGCGCAGGAGCGCCAGGTCCCCTTCTCCGACTTCGCCTCGCTCTGCGCGGCGGCCGAGGTGCAGACGCTGATCGCCGAAGAGGTCGAGGCGGTGAACCGCGCCTTCGCGCGGGTCGAGGGGATCAAGGACTTCCGGCTCATCGACGTGCTCCTCACCGCCGAGGACGAGGAGCTGACCCCCACCATGAAGCTCAAGCGCGGCTTCGTGGAGACCAAGCACAAGGCGCTGATCGACGCGATGTATCAGGGCGCGTGACGCGCGCCCGATCCCAGGGAGGACTGCAATGACCCGCAGACTGCTCGCCGCGGCGGCCGCCGCGACCTTTGCCGCCGGCGCGGCCGGCGCCCAGACCCAGGGCGTGACCGACGACGAGATCGTCGTCGGGGCGCATACCGACCTGTCCGGGATCTTCGCCAGCTTCGGCGCCCCTTCGGTGCGGGCCGCGGAGATCTTCTTCGACGAGATCAACGCCGAGGGCGGCGTGCACGGGCGCAGGATCCGCTTCGTGGTCGAGGACACCGGGTATCAGGTGCCGAAGGCGGTGCAGGCCACCAACAAGCTCGTCAACCGCGACGAGATCTTCGCGATGCTGCTGGCCCTCGGCACGCCGCACAACATCGCCTCCTTCAAGCTCCTGGACCGCAAAGGCATCCCCAACGTCATGCCGGTGACCGCGGCGCGGCAGATGCTGTCGGAGCCGATCGAGAACAAGTGGGCCGGCCTCGCCAGCTACTACGATGGCATGCGCGCGTTGACGCAGTACATGCATGAGAACGAGGGGTCCTCGAAGTTCTGCGCCATGTATCTGCCGACCGATTTCGGTCAGGAGGTGATCGAGGGCGTGAAGGCCGAGGCCGAGGAGCTGGGCGTCGAGTTCCTCGCCGAGACCACTCACAAGCCGGACGAGGTCGACTTCGGGGGCGCCCTCTCGCGCCTGCGCGAGGAGGGCTGCGACACGGTCGCGCTGGCGCTGGGCCTGCGCCAGATCATCGCGACGCTGGGCACGGCCAAGAAGCTCGGCTGGGAGGAGGGGGTGGACTTCATCGGCTCCTCCGCCGCCTTCCACACCGTGGTCGCCAAGGTGCCGGGGGGGGTGACGGACGGCTTCGTGGTCTCCGCCGGCTGGCAGGACATCGAGGATCGATTGGACGAGCCGGCGGTGGCCGAATGGGTGGAGAAATTCCGGGCGTCCACGGGCTCCGACGATCTGCCGGGAACGGGCGCGCTGCTCGGCCGGATGGGCGCCGAGACCTTCGTGCGGGCGCTGGAGGCCGCAGGACGTGACCTGACGCACGAGAGCTTCCGCGATGCGATGTACACCCTCGACTATTACGACGAGATCGGCGGCCTGCAGGTCGACTACGGGCCGGACGACCACCAAGGCGGCGACACCATCTACGTCTCGAGGATCGTCGACGGGACCTGGGAGATGATCGGCGAGATGCCGCCGGCGACGAACTGAGGGCAGGGCGGCGTCCGTGCGGGGGCCGCGCCGGGCCACGGCCCGGGGCGGGCCCGCCGCGGTGG
>JAWLFJ010000055.1:0-25148 GCA_041685625.1 Paracoccaceae bacterium
CGCCCGCCTTGGCGCTCCGGTCGTCCGTCATGGATCCTCCTTCGAGGAGCCGCACAAGCCCAAGTCAGTGCTTCAGGAGACCGGAAATCGGGGGAGGGGGGTCATCGACATGACCGAACAGGGACGGCCCGACGGGGCTTTGTGGAGGGAGGCTCGTGCCGTCTCGCCATGGTGAATCATCCCGCGCCGGCGCTGTGAATCCCCTGTGTGGATGCCCCCTGTCGTGCAAGCGGTTTTCGAACGATTCGAGCGCATGATCGGGTGATTCCATGTGTCGGGCCCGCCGAGTGCGGCGCTGAACCTGGCCGCGGGCCGGTATGGCGATCCGGGGATCAGGAGAAGATCACTTCGACGAGCTCTTTGGCTCCGGGGATTCACCTGCCTTCCCTGACCCGGATCCGGTCGATCATCCTCGCGCTGCCCGGGACCCATCCGGCCGGCACGCCGCCCGAACGGCGCGCCGCCGCCGCGGCCCGCCGGTCGGCGCTTCTCGGGCTCGCGCCGCCGCGCGCGCCAACCTTGCTGACCGGCGCGGAGGGCGACCGAGCCGGAGACCTCGCCGTCCACCGGGCTGCGGGTGACGATGTCGACGAGGCCGCCGGTGGCGCCGAAGCCGTGGAGCGCGCCGCCGTCGCGCCGCTGCGCGACCGGCGGCGCCGTGGACAGTCGGGCGGTCACCGGGCGGGTACGCCTCGTCGCGTTTCTTTCTTCGGACGGCGGGGCGGGTCTGACGTCGGGCAGGGGACCGCGTCCGATCCGGCGGTCACGAAGTCCGAAGATTTCCTTCGATGATGTCCTGCGGCGCGACGGACCGTGTCGCGGCGCGTTGCGTCGGCCCGCGCCGCGCGATAGATGAGCGAAACGCTCGGGTTTGGGGTGGGCGCCGCGCCGTCCGCCGCCCGCAAGGAGAGGAGACCGTCCCCATGCTCCATCGCATCGTCGCGGCCCTCGCGCTCGGCGCCGTCGCGGTCGGTCCGGCCGCCGCTGAGCCGGCGCCCGCGATCGGCGTCGAGCTGAACCGGCTCGAGACGGTGGAGGGCGAGTGCCGGGCCTATCTCGTGCTCGACAATCGCGGCGGCGCGTTGGAGAGCTTGGAGCTCGACCTCGTGCTGTTCGATCCCGACGGGGTCATCGCGCGCCGCCTCGCGGTGGAGGCGGGGCCGCTCCGCGCCGGGCGCGAGTCGGTCAAGGTGTTCACCATCGGCGGGCTGGCCTGCGACGGGATCGGTCGGGTGCTGCTGAACGACGTGCTGAGCTGCACCGGCGAGGGCGCGGGCGACGACTGCCTCGGGCGGATCGAGGCGTCCTCGCGCGCCGCCGCGCCGCTGTCGAACTGAGGGAGGGGGTCGCATGGACCCGATCTTCGCGATCGCCGCGCGCGGGACGGAGCGCCTCGGCGCGCTGGTGGAGGCGGGCGGGCCGGTGGCGGCGCTGCTGGTCGCGCTGTCGGTCTTCGCGCTGGGCCTCGTGCTGGCGAAGGCGTGGCAGTTCGCGCGCGCCGATCTCGGCGACGGCGCCGCGCGGGCGGGGCTGGGCCTGATCCGCGCGGGGCGGAGCGGCGAGGCCGCGGCGCGGCTCGCCGGTTCGGCCGACCCGGCGGCGCGGGCGCTGGCGCGGGTGCTGGAGGGGCGGCGGCGCGGGCTGCCCGCCGCGATGGTGCGCGAGGAGGCCGGGCGCGCCGCGGAGGTCGAGCTGGAGGCGTTGCGCGGCTGGCTCCGGCCGCTGGAGGTGACGGCGGCGCTGGCGCCGCTGCTGGGGTTGTTCGGCACCGTCCTCGGCATGATCGACGCCTTCGCGGCGATGGAGGCGGCGGGATCGCAGGTCGACCCCGCGGTGCTCTCGGGCGGGATCTGGGCGGCGCTGTTGACGACGGCCGTGGGCCTCGCGGTGGCGATGCCGGCGGTGGCCGCCTTCAACTGGTTCGACCGCCGGATCGAGCGGGCGGAGCGTGCGGTGGACGACGTGCTGGTCGCCGCCTTCGCCGAACCGCTGGAGCCTGCCGCGGCGGAGGCGGAGACCGACGATGGCCTCGGACGTCCCCGTGCGGCCGGCGCGTGAGGGGCGGCGGCGTCGGCGCGCCGCCATCGCCCTCACGCCGCTGATCGACGTGGTGTTCATCCTCCTGGTGTTCTTCATGCTCGCCTCGCGCTTTCTGGACGAGCGCAGCCTGACGCTGTCGGCCGCCGGCGGCGGAGGCGGCGGAATGGAGGGGGCGATGCTGCTCGAGGTGCGGGCGGAGGGCCTTCGTCTTTCGGGCGAGGCGCTGACGCCGGAGGCGCTGGCGGCGCGGCTCGAGACGCGGATCGCCGAGCGGCCGGAGACGCGGGTGATCCTGCAGGCGGGCGAGGGCGTCGACGTGCAGCGCACCGTGGCGGCGATCGATCTGGCCGCGCGGGCCGGCGTGGCGCGGCTGGCGCTGGCGCCGTGAGGCCGGGGCGCTCTCGGCGGGCCCGGCAGGGGATGGACGGGGACGCCTCGGTCCTGCCGCTGATCAACGTGGTGTTCCTGCTGCTGGTGTTCTTCATGGTGGCCGGCCGCCTGTCGGACGGCGATCCGTTCGAGGTGGCGCCCCCCGAATCGCGGACCGAGGGGCCGGCGCCCGCGGCGCCGATGCGGGTGCTGCTGGCCGCGGACGGTCGGCTGGCGCTCGACGGAGAGGTCATGGAAAGGGAGGCGTTGCTGGCGGCCGTGGCGGCGCGGCTGGAGGCGGAGCCCGAGGCGGAACTGCGGGTGAAGGCGGACGGTGCGGCGGAGGGGGCGGCGCTCGCGGCGCTGGTCGCGGATCTGGCGGCGGCCGGCGCGCGGGAGGCGCGGCTGGTCACGATGGCGCCCCGCCGGTGACGCTGCGGGGGCGCCATCTGGTGCTGGGCGGCGGAGCGGCGGCGCTGCTGCACCTCGGCGTCGCCGGGGTCGTCGCGCCGGAGTCCCGCGCCGAGGGGGGCGGGGGCGCAGGTGCGACGGTCGTCGTCGGCGGGGCGGCCGGCGGCCCGGCCGTGGCTGAGAGGGAGGCGCCGGACGAGGTGGCGACGGAGGCGCCGGTCGAGGATGCGGCCCTTGCGCCGGAGACCGCCGGGGCCGCGCGGCCGGCGGCCCTCGCGGCGGAGGCTCCGACGGGCCGCGCCGTCTCGGCGGGGGCGCGGGTTCTGCCGGACGCGGCGGCCGAAGCGTCGCGGGACGCGGTGAAGGCGACGCCGCCGGCCGCCGAGGGGGTCCCCGCCGCGTCGCCGCTTGCGGGCGGCCTGCGACCCGCCCCGGGGAGCGCGGACGCGACGGCGGCGGCCGCGCCGGAGACCCTGTCTTCGATCCGCGCCGAGCCGTCGGCGCCGGACGCCGCCACGCCGCCTCGGCGGCCGGACGTCGCGACGGCGCCTGACGCCGCCGCTTCGGCGTCTGCGCCGTCCGACGTCGCTTCGACGGCTGCGCGCTTGGCCGCCGTCGCGGCGGAACCGGTGGAGACGCGCCCGGTCGCCGAGGAAGAGGCGCCGGTCCGGGCGCCGTCGCCGGTCCTGCGTCCGCGCGGGCCCGCCGAGGCGCCGGCAAGGGTGCAACGGACCCGGCCCGCCGTCGCGCGGACCGAGGAGCGGCCCGAGACGCCCGAAACGGCGGACGCGGCCGAACCCGCCGGCGCCGCGGTCCCGGCCGGCGCAGGCGCGCCGGCCGGAGCGCCTTCGAGCGGTGATGGACGCGAGGCCGGCGCGGGTGCGGCCGGGACCGCGGCCAGGGCGGACTACGTGGCTGCGCTCCGCGCCTGGATCGGGCGGCACAAGCGCTATCCGCAGGTGGCTGTGCGACGTCGGCTGGAGGGCCAGGGCCTGCTGCGCGTCCGCTTCGCCGCGGACGGGAGCGTTCTCGACGTCGACCTGCGGCGCAGCGCCGGGCATGCGGTGCTCGACGCGGAGATCCTGGAGATGATCCGCCGGGCCTCGCCGTTGCCTCCGATCCCGCCCGAACTGGGGGTCGGGCGAATGGAGATCGTGCTTCCGGTGCGGTTCAGGCTGCGCTGACCGCGGAGGCGCGTCGCGCACGGCTCCGGCCGGCGCGGATCGAGAAGGCGCGCCCTCGGCTGCGGCGCCGCCCGGACCCCGCCCGACGCCGGAGACGCCGACCGAGACGCGGCGCGCGGGCTCCCGGCGTCGACCGCGGGGGCGACGGCTCAGGGGAAGATCAGGACCGGCACCTGACAGGAGCGCATCAGCGCGAGCGTCGTCGAGCCGACGAAGAACTGATGCAGGCGCGAATGCCCGGACTTGCCGAGGACCAGCATGTCGGCGCCGAGGTCGCGGACCGCGGTGGCGATCGCCGGATCCGGCGGACCTTCGAGGCGGTGCTCGGCCGTCTCGAAGCCGGCCTCGCGCAGCCGCCCGGCGGCCGCCGCCAGCGCCTCCGCGGCGCCGGAGCCCGCCGTCAGCACGTCGATCGCGGCGCCGCGCAGCATCGGGCTCTCGGCGATTCGCTCCACCGCGCGCCGCGCGCTCGCGCCGCCGTCGAAGGCGAGCAGCACGCGCCCGACCGGACGGAACGCGCGCGAGGTGATCAGCGCCGGCCGGTCCGCCGCGCGCACCAGCCGGTCGAGGTTGGAGCCGAGATGCTCCATCGCGGAAGATGCGTCCTCCCCCCGCTTGCCGATCACGAGCAGGCGCACGCCGGCCTCTCGCTCGATCTCCTCGAGCGCCTGCACCGGATCGCCGAGGCGGAGCCGCGTCCGCACCTCGACGTCGGCCGTGGCGATCATCCTCGCCCGGGCGTCGTCGAGCAGCGCGCGCCCGCGCTCCTGAGCCAGCGTCGCCCGCTCGGCGTCGTGGGCGGCGAGCTTTTCCAGAAGCGCCCGGCGCGCGCCGAGCTTGAGGTTCCCCGAGAGGTCCGCCGGCGCCGAGGAGGCGTCGGGGCGCCCGAGCGCGTGCACCAGCGTCACCGGAACGCGAAGGCGCTCCGCCGCCCAGGCCGCGTGGTCGCAGACGCTCGCGCCGTAGAACGAGCCGTCGACGAAGGCCGCGATGCTTTCCATGTCCCGCTCCCCTCAGTGCATCGAGAGGGCGTCCATCGCCCCCGGCTTGTCGTGGACCGCGAGACGGTCGACCATGGTCTCCGACGCTTCGTTCATGCCGACGAGCTCGACCTCCGCGCCCTCGCGCCGGAAGCGCAGCACCGCCTGATCCACCGCGGCGACGCTGGAGATGTCCCAGATGTGGGCGCGGCTCACGTCGATGACCACCTTGTCCAAGGCCTCGCGGAAGTCGAAGGCGGCGAGGAAGTCCTCGGTCGAGGCGTAGAACAGCTGCCCCTCCACGACGTAGCGCCGGCTTCGACCGTCGGCCGAGATCTCCGAGCTGACCCGGAAGATCTGCGCGATCTTGGCGGCGAAGAACACCCCCGAGAGCAGGACGCCCGCGATCACCCCGTAGGCGAGGTTGTGCGTGGCCACCACCAGCGCGACCACCGTCAGCATCACCACCGAGGAGCTCGCCGGATGCTTGCGCAGGTTCTTGAGCGAATTCCAGGAGAAGGTGCCGATCGCGACCATGATCATCACCGCGACGAGCGCCGCCATCGGGATGATCTTCACGACGTCGCCGAGGACGAGGATCATGAACAGCAGGATCGCTCCCGCCGCGGCGGAGGAGAGGCGCGCGCGCCCGCCGGACTTCACGTTGATGATCGACTGGCCGATCATCGCGCAGCCCGCCATGCCGCCGAGGAAGCCGGTCGCGGTGTTGGCGACGCCCTGGCCGACGCACTCGCGGTTGCGGTTCGAGGACGTGTCGGTCAGCTCGTCCACGATCGAGGCGGTCATCAGGCTCTCCAGCAGGCCGACCAGCGCCACGGCCAGGGAATAGGGCAGGATGATCCGAAGCGTCTCGAACGAGAGCGGCACCTCGGGCAGAAGGAAGACGGGCAGCGTGTCCGGCAGTGCGCCCATGTCGCCGACGGTGCGCACGTCCAGCCCCTGCCAGAACACCACCCCGGTCAGCGCCACGATGGCCACCAGCGGCGAGGGTATGGCCGTGGTGAGGTAAGGCAGCCCGTAGATGATCGCGAAGCCGCCCGCGAGGAGGAGGTAGGTTTCCGGCGGCACGCCGATCAGTTCGGGGATCTGCGCCATGAAGATGAGGATCGCCAGCGCGTTGACGAAGCCCGTCATCACCGAGCGGGAGACGAACTTCATCACGAAGGCGAGGCGCGCGGCGCCGATCGCGATCTGGATCAGGCCGGCGAGGACCGTGGCGGCGAGCAGGTATTGCAGCCCGTGGTCGCGCACCAGCGTCACCATCAGCACCGCCGTCGCGGCGGTGGCGGCCGAGATCATGCCGGGCCGCCCGCCGACGATCGCGGTCAGCACGGCGATGGAGAACGAGGCGTAGAGGCCGACCTTGGGGTCGACGCCTGCGATGAGCGAGAAGGCGATCGCCTCGGGGATCAGCGCGAGGGCGACCACGAGGCCCGCGAGGAGCTCGGCACGAGGATCGCCGAGCCACTCCTCGCGGAGCGTGCGGGAGAGGATCATGTCTGGGGGTCCGCAACAGGAGATTGGCCGAGGGATGGGCGCCCGGCATAGCCATCGGGGCGGAGGCGGCCTCCTTTCCCGATCCTTGTGACGACGCCTCATGTAGAGCCGGGCGGCCGCGGTCAAGGGGGCAAGTGCCTGATTTCGCTGCATGCCGCGGCATACCGACGCCGAGGCGACATCGGAGAGGAGCGGGGGCGGCGGCTGTCGGCGGTCGTCGGGGAGGCGGAGGCGGAGGCCGGGGTGTCCCGGCGTCCGAGGGAGGGCGGAGCGCAGGTCCGCCGGCGCCCGCCTCGTCGCGTTCCTTGGCGGCGTCGACGTCGCGATGTCGGACGTGGACAGGCGAGTCCGGATTCGGCCATGCGGGGGGGAAATCCGCGGTTCCGCGCGTGGGCGGGCCGAGGCACCGCCGGAGGGCGGGCCGTGAACGAGCCGCCGTTGACCGGTCATGCGCGGGCGCCGCCGAGAGGGCCGTATGCGGCTTGCGGCCCGCGCGCGCGTCGCGACGGCGCCGGGCGTCGTGCCGCTCGAGGGCGCCGCCCTTCGGCTCGGCGGTTCAGCGCGCCTTGGCGCGATGCGCCTCGGCGAAGGCGACGTAGGCGTCTAAGGCGTCGGGGTTGGCGAGGCTGTCGCGGTTCGCCGCCGTCTCGGGCGCCGCGCCGAGGAGGAGCTTCTTCACCGGGACTTCCAGCTTCTTGCCGGAGAGCGTGCGCGGCACCTCGGGCATCGCCACGATCTCGTCGGGGAGGAAGCGGGCGGAGACCGACTCGCGGATCGAGGTGCGGATGCGGTCCTTGAGCGCATCGTCGAGGGCGACGCCCTCGCGGGTGACGACGAAGAGGGGCATCCAGCTTTCGCGGCCGAGGAATTCGAGGTCGACGACGAGGCTGTCGACGACTTCGTCGAGCGCCTCGACGGCGCGGTAGATCTCGGACGAGCCGAGACGCAGCCCCCGGCGGTTGATGGTGGCGTCGGAGCGGCCGTAGATCACGGCGCCGCCCGAGGGGGTGATGCGGATCCAGTCGCCGTGCCGCCAGACGCCGGGCCAGGTGTCGAAGTAGCTCTCGTGCAGGCGCGAGCCGTCCTCGTCGCCCCAGAAGAAGAGGGGCATGGCAGGCGTCGGTTTGGTGCAGACGAGTTCGCCGACCTGATCGATCATGGGGTTGCCGGCCTCGTCCCAAGCCTCGACCGCCATCCCGAGCCAGCGGCACTGCATCTCGCCCGAGCGGACCGGAAGCTCCGGATTGCCGCCGACGAAGGCGCCGGCGATGTCGGTGCCGCCGGAGATCGGCGCGAGCCAGATGTCGGGCGAGACCGCGTCGTAGACCCAGTCGTAGGCCTCGGGCGGCAGCGGCGAGCCGGTGGCCGAGACGGTGCGGAGAGCGGAGAGGTCCGCCGTCTCGCGCGGGCGGACGCCGTCCTTGAGGCAGGCGGTGAGGTAGGCGGCGCCGGCGCCGAAGCAGGTGACGCCGGAGCGCCCGGCGAAGCGCCAGACCTCGCCCATGTCCGGCCTGGCCGGCGCGCCGTCGAAGGTGGCGACGGTCGCGCCGCGCAGGAGCGGCATGAGCTGGGTGTTCCACATGATCCAGCCCGAGGCGGTGAGCCACATGAACGTGTCGCGCTCGGAGAGGTCCATGTGCAGGCCGAACTTCATCCCCTCCATCAGGATGCCGGCGTGGCCGTGCACGATGGGCTTGGGGTTTCCGGTGGTGCCGGACGAGTAGACGATCCAGAGCGGATGGTCGGCGTCGACCTGCTCGGTCTCCGGCGGACCCTCGGCGCCCTCCAGCAGCGGGCCCCAGTCGACGGCGTGGGGCGGGCGCGGCGCGGGATCGGGCAGGTGCCCGACGATCACGAGGCGCTCGAGGCCGGGGAGCTCTCCGGCGATGTCGGAGACGGTCTTCATGCGGTCCACGGCCTTGCCGCCGTGCACGTAGCCGTCGGCGGCGATCAGCACCTTCGGCGTGATCTGGCGGAAGCGGTCGAGGATCGCGGTGCGGCCCATGTCCGGCGAGCAGAGCGACCAGACCGCGCCGATGGAGGCGGTCGCGAGGAAGGCGATCTGGCTCTCGGGCCGGTTGGGCAGGATCGCGGCGACGCGGTCGCCGCGCTGCACGCCCATCGCCTTGAGGTTGGCGGCGAGGGCGGCGGCCTTGGCGGCCAGCTCGCGCCGGGTCAGGGTCCCCGCCTCGGTCTCGGCGCGCCAGAGGAGGGCGGGGCGGTCCGGATCCCCGGCGACGTGGCGCCAGATCTGGTCGGCGAAGTTGAGGCGGGCGCCCGGGAACCAATGCGCCCCGGGCATGACCTCGCGGTCGATCACCGCCTCGCCGGGGGCGGAGACCCCGAGGTCGAAGTAGTCGCGGATCGCGGACCAGAAGCCGGCGAGGTCGCTCACGGACCATTGCCAGAGGGGGTGGTAGGCGTCGAAATCGAGGTCGCGCTCGGCGGCCAGCCAGCGGCGGAAGCGGGCCATCTCGGAGGCCTCGGCGCGCGCCTTCGGGGGCGTCCAGAGGATCGGGGCGTCGCCGGTCGGCGCCTCGACGGGGGCGGCGCCGGCGGCGGGGGTCGGATTGGACATGGCTCGGCCTCCCTCGGGCGGCGCGCCCCGCAGGGCCGGGGCGCGCCGGTTCCCTCCGGATACTCCGCGGCGCGGCGGCGCGAAAGGGGGGCCTGGCGGGAAGGCGAGGGAACGCCGGGGCCGCCGCGCCGATCCGTCCGGCGGATCGGGGCCGCCGCCGGGCGGCGGGAGCGCGGGCCGGGGCGGCCCTTTCAGGCTTGCGGACCGGCCGCGGGGCCGCGATGGTCCTTTCATGTCGGCGCCAGACGACCCCGCCTTCACCGTCGAGACCGAACCCGACGGGCAGGTCCTCCGCTTCGTCGGGGGGCTCGTGGTCGCGACGCTCGGTGCGATCGAGCGGCCTTTGGCGCGGTTCCGGCCCGAGGCGAAGGCGGTGCGCCTCGACGTCTCCGAGGTCGAGAGCATGGACACCGCCGGCGCCTACGTGGTGGACGCCTTGGCGCGGCGGCTCGAGGCCGAGGGCGTCGCGGTGGAGATCGTGCCGGGGGCCGAGGCGCGGTCCGACCTCTTCGCCACCGTGCGGCGCAGTCGGCCGGAGGCCGAGGGCGAGGAGGAACCGCCTTCGGGCTTCCTGCCCTGGCTCCACGACGTGGGCGTGGAGACCGTGCGGATGCTCGGCGTCCTCGCCGGGCTGCTGGGCTTCTTCGGTCTGACGCTCTCCACGATCGGGCGCACCGCGCTCCGGCCCTGGCGGCTGCGCGCCGCGGCGCTGGTGCACCAGATGCAGGAGACGGGGTTCAACGCCGTGCCGATCGTCAGCCTGATGGGCTTCCTGATCGGGGTGGTGCTCGCCTTCCAGGGCTCGGCGCAGCTGCGCCAGTTCGGGGCGGAGGTCTTCGTCGTCGACCTGATCGCGATCTCGATCCTGCGCGAGCTCGGCATCATGCTGACCGCGATCATCGTGGCGGGGCGCTCCGGCTCGGCCTTCACCGCCTCCATCGGCTCGATGAAGGTGCGCGAGGAGATCGACGCGATGCGCACGCTCGGCCTCGACCCGATGGAGGTCCTGGTGCTGCCGCGGGTGCTGGCGCTGGCGATCATGCTGCCGATCCTCGGCTTCGTCGCCAACGTCATGGGCCTGCTGGGGGGGTCGCTGATGAGTTGGGTGGAACTCGGCATCTCGCCGGCGATGTTCCTGACCCGGCTGCAGGACAACACGGACGTCTGGCACCTCGGCGTCGGCATGATCAAGGCGCCGGTGTTCGCGGTGGTGATCGCGACGGTGGCCTGCTGGCAGGGCTTCCAGGTCGGCGGCTCCTCGGAGAGCGTGGGACGGCGCACGACGGCGGCGGTGGTGCAGGCGATCTTCCTCGTGATCGCCATCGACGCCCTGTTCTCGATCTTCTTCGCCGAGATCGGCGTCTGATGGGCGGCGCACCTGACCGCAGCGCGGCCGCGGCCCCGGAGGAGGCGCGCGAGGCGGTGATCGAGGTGCGCGGCCTCGTCAACCGCTTCGGCCCGCAGGTGGTGCACGAGGGGCTCGACCTCGACGTCTTCCGGGGCGAGGTGCTGGGCATCGTCGGGGGTTCCGGCACCGGCAAGTCGGTGCTGCTCCGGACCATCGTGGGACTGAACCGGCCGGCGGCGGGCACGATCCGTGTGCTGGGCGTCGACGTCGCGAACGCCTCCGACGACGTGCGGCGCGAGGTGGAGAAGCGCTGGGGCGTGGCGTTCCAGGACGGGGCGCTGTTCTCCTCGCTGACCGTGCTGCAGAACGTGATGGCGCCGATGCGCGAGCATCTTCGCCTGTCGCACGACCTGATGAAGGCGCTGGGGGAGCTGAAGATCTCCATGGTGGGGCTGCCGCCGCTGGCCTGCGGCAAGTTTCCCTCCGAGCTTTCGGGCGGCATGAGGAAGCGCGCGGCGCTGGCGCGGGCGTTGGCGCTGGACCCGGAGATCGTGTTCCTCGACGAGCCGACCGCGGGCCTCGATCCGATTGGGGCGGCGGCCTACGACGATCTGATCGGGGAACTGCAGGGCAGCCTCGGGCTGACCGTGTTCATGGTCACGCACGACCTCGACAGCCTGCACGCCATCTGCGACCGCATCGCGGTGCTGGCGGAGAAGAAGGTGCTCACCTCGGGCTCGATGGCCGAGATGCTCGAGGTCGACCATCCCTGGGTGCGGGAATACTTCCACGGCCCGCGCGCCCGCGCGGCGCAGGCGGCGGATTGAGAGGGGCCCATGGAGACTCGTGCCAACTACGTGCTGATCGGCGCCTTCACGGTGCTGCTCTCGCTCGGCCTGCTTGGGATGCTGCTGTGGTTCGCCAAGGTCGAGGTGGACCGTCAATACGCCTATTACGACGTGCTGTTCGACGACGTCTCCGGCCTTTCCGAGGCGGGGTCCGTGCGCTTCAACGGCCTTCTGGTGGGCAGCGTGGTGCGGCTCCGTCTGGACGAGGAGGATCCGACGCAGGTGCGCGCGACGCTGGAGGTCGCGGCGCAGACGCCTGTCAAGACCGACACGGTCGCGGTGCTGCAGCTGCAGGGCGTGACGGGGGTGTCCTTCGTCGCGCTTTCCGGCGGAACCCCGTCGGCGCCCCTGCTCCGCGAGGCGCACGACGGCCCGGGCAATCCGGTTATCCCGAGCCGGGTCTCGGCCGTGCAGTCGGTGCTGCAGGGGGCGCCGGAGCTGCTGGAGCGCGCGATCGGGCTGATCGACGATCTGGACGCGATGGTGGGGCCGGAGAACCGCGAGGCGATCGACGCCATCGTGCGCAACCTCGCCAGCGCCTCGGAACGGCTCGACGGGGTGATGGCGGACGTCTCCGGCCTGTCGGGGGATCTTTCGTCGGCGGCGGGGGAGGTCGCGGCCTTCACCGCACGTCTCGAGTCGCTCTCGGCGGTGGCCGAGGGCACTTTGACGACGGCGGACGAGACGCTGGCGACGGCCACCGGGGCGATCCGGCGCGCCGAGGGGACGATGGACGCGGCGACGGGAACGCTCGAGGCCGCGGGCGGCGCCTTCGCGCGGGCCGACGCCCTGATGGCCGAGGAGCTGCCGGGGCTGATCGCCCAGGGCCGCGCGACGGCCGAGGCGGTCGAGCGGGCGGTGACGCGGCTGGAGGGCGAGGCGGCGGCGGCGCTCGCCTCGGCGGACGCGCTGATGGCCGAGCGGCTGCCGGCGATGACGGATCAGGTGACCGCGACCGCGGCGACGCTGGAACGTCAGGCCGCGGATCTGGGCGACCGCGCCGGAACGGCGCTGGAGCGCTTCGAGGCGGTGGGCGTCGCGGCCGAGACGCGGCTCGGCCAGGCGGAGGAGACGCTGACCTCGCTCGAAGCCTCGCTGGCGCGGGCCGACGGGATGATGGCGGCGATCGAGCGCGCCTCCGACGCGGCGACGGGGCTGGTGGAGGGCGAGGGCGCGGCGCTGGTGGCCGAGGCGCGCGCCGCGCTCGCCTCGGCCGACGCGCTGATGGCGGAGGCGCTGCCGGGGATGGTCGGGGATGCGCGGGCGGCCGCCCGCCAGCTCGAGGCTTCGGTCGCGACGCTTCAGGGGCAGGCGGCGGCGACGATGGCCTCGGCCGACGCGCTGCTGGCCGAGGGCGCGCCGGAGGCGCTGGCGGCGGTGACGGCGACGGCGGAGCGGGTCGGCGCGCAGGTGGACGCGCTGGGCACGCAGGGGACCGCGACGCTGGCCCGGATCGAGGCGGCGAGCGGCGAGGCCGAGGCGCGGCTGGCGGCGGCGCAACGGACGCTGGCGGCGATCGATTCGGCGCTGGCGGAGTCGGAGGCGACGATGGCCGCGCTGCGCGGCGCGGCGGATGCGGCGCGCGCCTTGTCGGAGGGCGAGGGCGCCGCGGTGGCGGAGGAGGCGCGCGTGGCGCTGGCCAACGCCAACGCCCTGATGACGGAGCGGCTGCCCGGGCTGATCGACGCGGCCTCGGCGGCGGCCGCGGGGCTTGACGCGCGCAGCGCGGCGCTCGCGGAGGACGCGCGGGGCCTGATGGCCGCGGCGACGCTGCGGCTGGAGGAGGCCGAAGGCACGCTCGCGGCGCTCGACGCCACGCTGGTGCAGGCCACGGAGACGATGGCGGCGGTGGAGACGACCGCGGGCGACGTCTCCGCGCTGGTCGCGGGCGACGGCGCGGCGCTGGTCGCGGAGGGGCGCGCGGCGGTGACGGAGGCGAGCCAGGCCATCGCCTCGATCAACGCCGTGGTGCAGCGCGACCTGCCCGTCGTCGTCGAGGACGTGCGCGCCGCCGCGCGGACGGCGAACCGGGTGGTGAGCGAGGTCGGCGCCGGGGCGGAGGACCTGATGGCGCGTCTGCCGGGCCTCGCGGACCGGGCCGACGCGACGCTGACCGACGCCTCTGCGATCTTCGCGCGGGCCAACGCGACGCTCGAGTCGATCGACGGGGCGATGGCGAGCGCCGAGGGCGCGCTGGGGGCCGCCGAGGGCACCTTCGCGCGGGTGAACGCCGTGATGGCCGAGGACCTCGACCCGATGATCGCCGACGTGCGCGAGGCGGTGACGGCCTTCTCGGGGCTGATCGAGACGGCCTCGGGCGACCTCGAGGCGACGGTGTCGGAGGTGCGGAGCGCCGCCGCCTCGGCCGACGGGCTGATGGGCACGCTGGAGGGCGTGGTGGGCGAGAACCGCCCGCAGGTGTCGGAGTTCCTGCGGGTGGGGCTGCCGCAGTTCCTGCGCTTCACCGAGGAGGCGCGACGGCTGGTGAAGAATCTCGAGCGGCTGGCGGACCGGGTGGAGCGGGACCCGGCCCGATTCCTTCTGGGCACGCAGGCATCGGAGTTCAGGCGATGAGGACGAAGAGGACCGGCTTGCGGGCCGCGGCGGCGCTGGCGGCGGCGCTGGCGCTGTCGGGTTGCGCGGGCTTCCAGCAGATCACCGCGGTCACGACGCCGGCCGAGCTCTACACGCTGACGCCCAAGAGCTCCTTCGATCCGGCGACGCCGCAGGTCTCCGCGCAGTTGGTGGTGGAGGAGCCGACCGCGGCCTCCGGCGTCAGCACCGACCGTATCGCGGTGATGCCCAACCCGCTGAGAGTGCAGTATTTTCCGGTGGCGCGCTGGGTGGACCGGGCGCCCTTGATGGTTCAGACGCTGCTGCTGGAGAGCTTCGAGAACACGGGGCGCATCGCTTCGGTCGGGCGCTCGGCGGTGGGGCTCCGGGCGGACTACTCGCTGGTGACGGATCTGCGTGAGTTCCAGGCGCAGGTGCGCGAGGGCGCCGCGCCGAACGACCCGGTGGACGCGCTGGTGCGCCTCAACGTCAAGATCGTCGATTCCCGGACCGACCGCATCGTCGGCTCGCGCAGCTTCCAGGATCGCGAGGCGTCGGCCTCCGACTCGATGCTCGACGTCGCGATGGCGTTCGACGGCGCGCTCGGCACGGTGATGCGACGGGCGGTGGAGTGGACGCTCGCGACCGTCGCCGAGCGGGAGGCCGAATTCGGAGAGCGGCGCGACCGGTTCGGCTACTGACGGGTGCGGCCCTCAGCCGGCCGCGCGGGCGATGCGCGCGACGAAGGCGGCGGTCTCCTCCGGCGCGGTGATCGGCAGCATGTGGCCGCGGCCGGGCAGCATCTCGAGCGCGAAGCCGTGGATGCGGCCGGCTGCGTCGCGGCCCTGGCTTTCGGGGTCGAGGATCGCGTCGGCCTCGCCGTAGAGGATGCCGCCCGGCACGGACAGCGTCGCCCAGCGGGGCGCGAGGGCGGGCAGGCCCTCGCCCGCGGCGACGAGATCCTCGGAGGCGCAGCGGAAGCCCTTGGGCCGGAGGCCGAGCACCCCGCCGCCGCGCACCAGGAAGTCCTCGGGCGTCGGTTCGGGCGCGAACACCGCGCGCAGCGTCGCCTCCCCGGTGCGCTTTGCGATGGGGACCGCGAGGGTCTGAGCCAGGGCCTCTCGCAGCCAGCGGGTGCGCACCTCGAGCCCCTTGAAGACGACGGGCGAGTCCGGCATCGGCGCGGTCAGCGGGGCGACGAGCGCGAGCGCCCTGACGCGCTCGGGATGCTCGAGCGCCAGGGTGAGCGCCACCGCGCCGCCGAGCGAGTGGCCGACCACGACGGCCGGCGGGAGGTCCTCCACGTCCATGAACTCGGCGATCATGGCGGCCTGGCGCGGCAGGCGCGCGCCCTCCTCGCCCGGGCGTTCCGACCAGCCGCAACCGGGACGGTCGAGGGAGACGACGCGGAAGCCTTCGGCCGCGAGCTTCGGCGCCAGCGCGTAGGTGAAGTTGCGCAGGTTGCCGCCGAGACCGTGGATGCAGAGGATCGTCGGCCCCTCGCCCTCGGCCTGCCAGTGGATCTCGCCCCCGGCGACTGGGGTGACGCGGCCCGTGCGGGGCACGAGCCTTTCGGCTTCCGTCGCGATGCGCCGCGTCGTGCGGTTCATCACCGCCGCGGCGACGACGGCGGCGAGCGCGAGGGCGAGGAGGACGGCGAGGAGGGTGGTCACGGCGCGGTCTCCCGGATCGGGGCGGGGCGGTACTGCGAGAGGTCGGCGCCGGCGAGGCGGCGCTGGAATTCGCCCACGGTGCCGGGCCAGAGGGTCGGATTGCCGCCGGCGGCGTCCTGATACCAGCTGCGGCAGCCGCCGGCCTGCCAGACGGAGGCGTCGAGACGCTCGCGCATCTCCTCGGCGAAGGCGGCCTCGGCCTCCGGGCGGGGCGCGACGGCGTCGAGGCCCGCCGCGCGCATCTGCGCGAGGAGTCGGGCGACGTGCGCGGCCTGCGCCTCGATCATCAGGACCACGGAGTTGTGGCCGAGGCCCGTGTTGGGACCGAGCAGCAGGAAGAGGTTCGGGAAACCGGCGACGGCCGTGCCGAGATGGGCGCGGATGCCGCCGGCCCAGGTCTCGGCGAGGCTGCGCCCGCCGGCGCCGCGGATGTCGAGCGCGCCGAGCGTGTCGGTGACGTGGAAGCCGGTGGCGAAGATCAGCACGTCGGCGGGCGCCTCTCGGCCGGAGGCGGCGACGACGGCGTCGGGGCGGATCGCGGCGACCCCTTCGGGGATCAGACGGACATTGGGGCGCGCGAGGGCGGGATACCAGTCGTTCGAGGAGAGGATCCGCTTGCAGCCGATGCGGTAGTCCGGCGTCAGCGCCGAGCGCATCGCGGGGTCGTGGACGTGGCGCTCCATGTTGCGCCGCCACTGGCTGAGCGCGAGGCGCACCGCGAGCGGCTCGCCGCGGAACACGGCGTGCTGCGCCTCGTGCACGGCGTGGATCACGCGGCGGCGGATCGCGGGGAGGATCGGGAGGGCTCGGTAGAGGGACCGGACCCAGGGGGCGATTGGGCCGTCGTGGCGGGGGACGACGTAAGGCGGGGTGCGCTGGAACACGGTGACCTCGGCCGCCAGCTTCGCGATCTCCGGGACGAACTGGACGGCGCTGGCGCCCGTTCCGACCACGGCGACGCGCTTGCCGGCGAGCGGAACGTCGTGGCGCCAGCGGGCGGAGTGGAAGACCGGGCCGGCGAAGGCGCCGAGGCCGGGCAGGGACGGCGTCGCGGGGACGTGCAGGGCGCCGAGGGCGGAGACGAGGACGCGCGGGCGGAAGGTCTCGCCCGCCTCGGTCTCGACGTTCCAGCGGCGCGCGGCGTCGTGCCAGGCTGCGCGGCGGAAGCTGCGGCCGAAGCGGATCAGGGGTCGTAGCTCCGCCGCCTCCGCCACGGCGAGCAGGTAGCGCTGGATCTCGGGGCCTTGCGCGTAGGCGCGGCTCCAGTCGGGCTTGGGGTGGTCGGCGAAGCTGTAGAGATGGCTCGGGATGTCGCAGGCGACGCCGGGATAGGTGTTGTCGCGCCAGGTTCCGCCGAGCTCGTCGGCCTTCTCTAAAATGATGACGTCCTCGAAGCCGCGCTTGCGCGCCTCCATCGCCATGGCGAGGCCGGAGAAGCCGGCGCCGACGATCAGGATGTCGGGCGCGGCGGCGGTCGCGTGGTCCCGGGGCGCGGCGGCGGTCATTCGGGCGCTCCGGCGGGCTTGCGGGCCATCAGGCGCTCCACGAGGCGCCAGTGGCCGGCGGGGGCGAGACGCTGGATCAGGGAGATGAGCTTCGCGTCGCCCCCGACGAGGACCCGGGGCGCGCGGCGGAGCGCGCCCTCGACGATGATCTCGGCGGCCTTTTCCGGGGCGAGCCTCAGGTTGCGCTCGAAGTCCCTGGCGCGGGCGGCGGCCTCGGCCCGGTCGGCGCCGGGCGGCAGCAGGGCGTCGCGGGCGATGGCGGTGCGCACGCCGCCGGGATGCACCAGGGTGACGCCGACGGAACTTGCCGCGAGTTCGTGGCGGAGCGCCTCGCCGAAGCCGCGCAGGGCGAACTTGGAGGCGGAATAGGCCGACTGGCCGGGCGGCGCGATCAGGCCGAAGAGCGAGGAGACGAGCACGATCCGCGCCTTCGGCAGCGTCCGCATCCGGGGCAGGAACGCACGGACGAGGCGCACGGGGGCGTCGAAGTTCACGGCCATGACGCGGTCGAAGGTGGCGGCGTCCAGCTCCTCGAAGGCGCCGCCGTGGGCGACGCCGGCGTTGTTGACGAGAAGGGCGGGCGCGGCCCCGTGGGCGGCTTCGACCGCGTCGGGGAGGGCGTCGCGGGCCTCGTCGTCCGTCAGGTCGAGGACGTGGAGGGAGACCTCGGCGCGGTTTCCGACGCCGGCGCGCGTCGCCTCGAGCCCCTCCGCGTTCCGGTCGACGAGAGCGAGGCGCGCGCCGCGACGGGCGAGCGAGACCGCCAGCGCGGCGCCGATGCCGCCGCCGGCCCCGGTGACGAGGGCGAGCGCGCCGTCGGGATCGAGGCGGTCGGGCATGGCATGGCCTTCGGTGCTGCGGGAATCGAGGGCATTGGGCCTGCGGGCTCGGCGCGCGTCAACCGGCACGGCACGGCGTACCGGGCGTCGGACGCGGCCGTCGCGGGGCACGCCGGCGCGGGCGAGGTGCGCTTGATCTCGGCCGGGCGGCGCGCGACGCTCCCCCCGGGCCGCCGCAGCGCGGCCGGGACATGATCCGAGGGAGGAGACGGGCATGGCGACCGAAGGGCGGCTCGCGGGCAAGCGGGCGATCGTGACGGGGGCGGCGCAGGGCTTCGGGCTCGGCATCGCGGAGCGGTTCGCGGCGGAGGGCGCCCGCGTCGCGATGCTGGACATCCAGGAGGGCGCCGTGAAGGCCGCCGCCGAAGGGGTGCCGGGCGCGGTGGCGATCGGCTGCGACGTGGCGGACGCAGGCTCGGTCCGCTCGGCCGTGGCGCGGGCCGAGGCGGAGATGGGCGGGGTCGACGTCGTGGTGAACAACGCCGGCTGGAGCCATCGCAACCAGCCGGTGCTGGAGACCAGCGAGGAGGATTTCGACAAGGTCTTCGACGTCAACGTGAAGTCGATCTTCCATTTCGTCCGCGAATGCGTGCCGCGCTGGCGCGAGAGCGGCGGCGGCGTGATGCTCAACATCGGCTCGACCGCGGGCATCCGGCCGCGGCCCGGCCTGACCTGGTACAACGCCACCAAGGGGGCGGTGAACCTGGTCTCGCGCAGCCTCGCGGTGGAGCTGGCGCCCGACAAGATAAGGGTGAACTGCCTCGCGCCGGTGGCCGGCGAGACGCCGCTGCTGGCCACCTTCATGGGCGAGGACACGCCGGAGAAGCGGGCGGCGTTCCAGGCGACGGTGCCGCTCGGGCGGCTCTCGACTCCGGCGGACGTGGCGGCGGCCTCGGTGTTCCTCTGCTCGGACGAGGCGGCGTTCTTCACGGGCGTGGTTCTGGAGGTCGACGGCGGCCGCACGATCTGATCCGCCCGCGTCGCCGCGCGAGAGGGCGATCCTCCTGCGCGGCGCCCGGGGCGGCGGGCATGTCCCGCACGCTCTGGCGCCCGGCGCGGCGGGGCGCTAGCGTCGCGCGAAACCCGTCAGGACAAGGGGAGGACGCCGTGAAGAGCTGGACGTTGGTTGAGTTCGGGAAACCGTTCGAGGAGCGCGAGGTCGAGACGCCGGAGCCGACCGGGACCGAGGTGTTGCTGAAGGTGCGCCGCTGCGGCGTGTGCCATTCGGACGTGCACATCTCCCACGGGTATTTCGACTACGGCGACGGCAACAAGTTCATGCTGGCCGACCGCGGCATGAAACTGCCGCTGACGCTCGGCCACGAGGTGCTGGGCGAGGTGGTCGAGGCCGGGCCCGACGCGCCGCCGGTCGAGATCGGCAGGACCATGCTGGTCAACCCGTGGATCGGCTGCGGCGCCTGCGACGCCTGCCGCGAGGAGCGCGACAACGAGTGCACGGGCATGCGCGCCCTCGGCGTGGTGCGCGACGGCGGCTACGCGACGCACATCATCGTCGACCATCCGCGCTTCCTGGTGGACGTGGAGGGGCTCGATCCCTCCGAGGCGACGCCCTATTCGTGCTCCGGCGTCACGGTCTATTCGGGGCTGAAGAAGGCGCTGCCGGTGCGCGAGGGCGAGTGGCTGGCGGTGCTCGGCACGGGCGGTCTCGGCCTCGCCGCGGTCAACATCGCCAAGGCGATGGGCGCGAAGAAGGTGGTCGCGGTCGATCTCGACGACGCCAAGCTGGAGGCGGCGAAGGAGATGGGCGCCGACGCGACGCTCAACCTCAAGACCGTCAACGACGGGGTCGCGGCGCTGCAGGAGCTGACCGGAGGTGAGCTGCTGGCGGTGCTGGACACCGTGGGCATGGAATCGACCTCCCGCCTCGGGATCATGTCGCTGAAGAAGACCGGCCGCTACGTCGTGGTCGGCCTGCATGGCGGCGCGCTGCACATGCCGCTGCCGCTGCTGCCGCAGCGCGCGCTGACGGTGCGCGGGTCCTATGTCGGCTCGACCACCGATCTCGAGGAGCTGATCGCGCTCGCGAAGGCCGGCAAGGTCAGGGCGGCGCCGATCGAGGAGCGGCCGATGAGCGCCGCCTCCGACACGCTGGCGCAGCTGGAGAAGGGCGAGATCGTCGGGCGCGTGGTGCTGACGACGGAGTGAGACCCGCGCCGCGCGTCCGGAAGCAGCCCGGGCGCGCGGCGTCAGAACATCTGCACCTGAACGTCGCCGCGATAGAGTTCGGAGGGTCCGGCGTCCAGCCGCGGCGGCGTCTCCAGGATCGTCCCGGCGACCCGGCCGACCGCCTCGGCGGCGTCGCGGCGGCCCCCCTCCCAGAGGATGCGGGCGGCGCCGGCGGGGAGATCGGCGGCCTCGACGAGATCGCTGGCGATGGCGGAGGCGGCGAAGCCTTCGTCGCGGAGGGCTTCGACCAGCGCCGAGGCCTCTTCGCGGCGCGTCGCGCGGTGGAACACCAGAGCGGTGGCGTCGGGGGGCCTTGCGGCTTCCGGCGCCGGCTGCGGAGCGGGCGGCGGCGTGACGCCGGCCTCCGGGTCGGGTGGCGCGACGAAGGCGTCCGGCGGTCCCGTCAGCGCCTCGACGCGCTCGCTGAGGGCGTCGAGACGGGCGACGAGTTCGGCCTCGGTGGCGGCCACGTCGCTCTTGAGTTCGGCCTTGAGGGTGGCCCCGCCGTCCGCCCCTACGCCGAGTTCGAACGTCTCGAACAACGGAAACCCGATCAGCAGGACCCCGAGCAGCGCGAGGCCGAGGCCGGTCGCGCCTTGCGGTCGGCCGAGCCAGTGCCCGGCGGCGACGGCGAGCACCAGGCCCGCCCCGGCGGCGAGCGCGACGAGAAGCGCGATCTCGGCGGTGCTCATGAGCGCCTTCCCATGTCGGCGGTCAGGCCCGCTCCGTCGTGCCGGCGAGTTCGATCACGGGCTCCATGCGGTCGAGGATGTCCTGCGCCAGGTGGCACTTGACGGCGTTGCCGGTCGGCAGCGTGCGCAGCGGCGGCACCTCCCGCTCGCAGAGGTCGCCCGGAACCTCGACTTTCCGGTGGCAGCGCGTCTGGAACGGACAGCCCGAGGGCGGATTCATGGCCGAGGGGATCTCGCCCTCCAGCACGATGTGGCGCTGCTTGACGCGGGTGTCGGCGATGGGAACGGCTGAAAGCAGCGCCTCGGTGTAGGGGTGGTAGGGGGGCGAGAAGACCTGGTCCGTCGTGCCGATCTCCACCACGTGGCCGAGATACATGACGAGGACGCGGTCCGCGAGGTAGCGCACGACGCTGAGATCGTGGCTGATGAAGAGCATCGTGGTGCGGCGCTGGCGCTGGATGTCGGTGAGGAGGTCGGTGACGGCGGCCTGCACCGAGACGTCGAGGGCGGAGACCGGCTCGTCCGCCACCACCACGCGCGCGTCGCCGGCGAAGGCCCGGGCGATGCCGATGCGCTGCTTCTGGCCGCCGGAGAGCTGGCGCGGCATGCGCCGGGCGAACTCGCGGGGCAGCTTGACGACGTCGAGCAGCTCGAGCATCCGGCGCTCGCGGTCCTCGGGCCCGTCGCCGACGCCGAACTTCTCGAGCGCGCGGGTGATCTGGGCGCCGACGCTGTGGGAGGGGTTGAGGGTGTCGAAGGGGTTCTGGAACACCATCTGGATCGAGCCGACGGTGCGCGCGTCGCGATCTTCGACCTCGACATGCGCCAGGTCGACGTCGCCGAGATCGGCCTTGCCGGCGCTCGCCGTCTCGAGACCCAGCAGCACCTTGGCGAGAGTGGACTTGCCGCAGCCGGATTCACCGACGATGGCGAGGGTCTCGGCCTCCCGCGCCTCGAAGCTGATGGACTCGTTGGCCTTCACCACGCGTTTCTCGCCGCCGAACATGCGGTTGGCGGCGACCTCGTAGTATTTGCGCAGATCGTCGACCTTGAGCACGATCTCGCCGGGCTCGATCGCGGCGGCGCCCTTGTCGCGCTCGGGCTCGGCCTCCCAGTCGATCTCCTGCCAGCGCAGGCACCGCGTCTCGTGCCGGTCGTCGCCGGGCACGGGGAACGTCGGCACCTCCTGCGCGTCGCAGCGGCCGGGCTGGAAGTGGTTGCAGCGCGGGCCGAAGTTGCAGCCGGGCGGACGCTCGTGCGGCAGCGGGAACTGGCCGGGGATGGCGACGAGCGGACGCGCGGTCTTGTCGGCGCCGGGCAGCGGGATCGAGCGGAACAGGCCCTGGGTGTAGGGGTGGCGCATCCGGTCGAACACGTCCTCGATCGAGCCGGTCTCCACCGTCTCGCCCGAATACATAACCGAGAGGCGGTCGCAGACCTCCAGCACCAGGCCGAGATTGTGGCTGATGAAGAGCATCGAGGTGCCGAAATCCTCGGCGAGGGCGTTGACGAGATCGACCACGCCGGCCTCGACCGTCACGTCGAGCGCGGTGGTCGGCTCGTCCAGGATCAGAAGCGAGGGCTTCGACATCAGCGCCATGGCGATGACGATGCGCTGCTGCTGGCCGCCGGAGAGCTGGTGGGGATAGGCGTCGAGCACGCGCTCGGGGTCGGGCAGGCGCACCGCCTCGACCATCTCGAGCGCGGTGCGCCGCGCCTCTCGCCGCCCCGCCTTCTCGTGGATCAGGGGCACTTCCATGAGCTGCCGGCCGATCTTCATGGCCGGGTTCAGCGAGGCCATCGGCTCTTGGTAGATCATGGCGATCTCGGAGCCGCGGAGCCGGCGCAGCTCCTCCTGCGACATCAGCGAGAGGTCGCGACCCTTGTACTTGATGGAGCCGCCGACGATCCGGCCGTTCTTGCCGAGATACTGCATGACGCCGAGGGCGACGGTGGACTTGCCGCAGCCCGACTCGCCGACGAGGCCCATCGCCTCGCCCCGCTCCACCGTGCAGGAGAAGTCCATCACGGCCGGGATCTCTCCGGCGCGCGTGAAGAAGGAGATGGAGAGGTTCTCGATCTCGAGGATGGGGGCGTCGTAGTCCCACTTGGCCATCGGTCGGGTCTCCTCAATCCTTCAGCGACTGTTCGCGCAGCCCGTCGGCGAGCAGGTTCAGGCCGAGGACCAGCGTGATCAGCGCGAGGGCGGGCGGCAGGGCGGGATGCGGGTAGATCGACAGGAGCCGGCGCCCCTCGTTGATCGTCATGCCCCAGTCGGGGCTTTCCGGGCTCACGCCGAGGCCGAAGAAGCCGAGCGTGCCGAGCAGGATCGTGGTGTAGCCGAGGCGCAGGCAGAAATCGACGATGAGAGGCCCGCGGACGTTGGGCAGGATCTCCCACAGCATGATGTACCACGGGCCTTCGCCCCGCGTCTGGGCGGCGGAGACGTAGTCGCGCGTCTTGATGTCGAGCGCGAGGCCGCGGACGATGCGGAACACCGTCGGCGAGTTCACGAACACCACCGCGACGAAGATGTTGAGGATGTTCGGCGTCATCTCCAGCGGCCCGAGCGGCACCAGGCCGTAGGCGAGGCCGAGATAGAGGTAGAGGCCAGGGACCAGAACCGCGAGCAGGTATTTCCAGAGCACGTCGGGCCGCGCCTGGTAGCGCGAGTAGTAGAGCGTCACCAGGAAGATCACCGGAAACACGAAGAGCACGCCGGCGAGCACCGTGGGGATCGGCGTGTCGCGCATCTCCGGCGTCACCAGAAGGTAGAACAGCAGGATCACCGGGAACGCGAGCACGAGATTGGCGAGGAAGCTCAGCACCGTGTCGATGCGCCCGGCGTAGTAGCCGGCGGGCAGGCCGAGGGTGATGCCGACCATGAAGGCGAATATCGTGGCGACCGGCGCGATGGCGAGCACGGTCTGCGAGCCGTAGACCATGCGGCTGAACACGTCGCGCCCGAGATTGTCGCCGCCAAACAGGAACGCCTGATCGTCGCCCCCCGGCAGGAACGCGCCCGGCCGCGCGTTCTTCATGCCGGAGAACTGGTCGAGCGCGGGATACATGGCGACGAGGTCGGCCATGATCGCCGTCATGATCCAGAACAGCACGAGGGCGAGGCCGAGCATCCCGACCGGGCTGTCGAAGAGCCGGCCGTAGAGGTTCAGCCGCCGCTTGAAGCGGATCGAGACGACGAAGATCAGCGCGAGCGCGATCCATACCGGCGTGAACTGCAGGAAGACCTGCCAGAAGATCGCGCCCCAGCCGAGCGGTTCCATGATGTCGGTCCTCTCGCGTTCTTATTGCACGCGGATGCGCGGATTGAGGTAGACGTAGCCGATGTCGGAGATCAGCTGGGTGACCAGCACCACGACCACGGCGACCACCGAGCAGCTGAGCAGAAGCTGGATGTCGTTGTTGCCGGCGGCCTCGACCAGCAGCCAGCCGAAGCCGCGGTAGTTGAACAGCACCTCGACGATCACCACGCCGGTCAGCAGCCAGGGGAACTGCAGCATGATCACGGTGAAGGGCGCGATCAGCGCGTTGCGCAGCGCGTGGCGCAGCACGATCGTCGGGAAGCTCACGCCCTTGAGGCGCGCGGTGCGGATGTACTGCGCCGTCATCACCTCGGCCATCGAGGCGCGGGTCATGCGCGCGATGTAGCCCATGCCGTAGATCGCCATGGTCATCACCGGCAGGGCGAAGTTGTGGAACGTGATGTTCTCGACCGCGGTGCGCGAGCTCGCGCTCATCCATCGAAGGCCCACCGCCGAGCTTGCGAAGATCACGGCGAAGATGACGCCGGAGACGTATTCCGGAGTCGCCGTCGTCGTGATGGCGAGCGTCGAGAGACTTCGGTCGGTCGCCGTGCCCTCGCGCATGCCCGCCAGCACGCCGATCAGCAGCGCCGAGGGGACCATCACGATCATCACCCAGAACATCAGCTTGGCGGTGTGCCAGAGGCGCTCGCCGACGATCGGCGCGACCTCGTCGTTGAAGCGCGTCGAGCGACCGAGATCGCCGGTGACGACGCCCCCGAGCCATTCGGCGTAGCGCAGCACCAAGGGACGGCGGTAGCCCTCGCGCTCCAGCCAGCTCTCCACCTGCGCGTCGGTCATGCGCATGTTGTTCTGCTCCTTGGCCAGCTTCTCGAGGTTGGGATCGAGATTGGTCAGGAAGAACACCACGAAGGTCAGGCAGAGCGCGGTCAGGATCATCACGCCGAGGCGCTTGAGGACGAAGATCGGCATTCGGGGTCTCCTGCGGAGGCTTCGCCCGGCGGAGGGCGCGGGGCGCGCGCTCGGCGAGGCGGAGCGGAAGCGGCGGCGCGGCGCTCAGGCCTCGATCGACCAGAGGTGGTGGTGATGCTCGAAGGTCGGGTGCTGGTCCGCGCCCTTCACCGCCGGGACGAAGTGAC
>JAWLFJ010000177.1:0-6073 GCA_041685625.1 Paracoccaceae bacterium
GGTCCCGGAGATGCAGACGCGGGCCCGCCTGTACGAGCTTCTCCGTTACGGCGAGCACGAGGCGTTCGACGCCGCGATCGCCGGGTTCGAGCCGGACGACGACGACGCTTCGTAACCGACGCGCGTTCGGTCTACGACGCCCGGGCGGCGATGTAGGCGACCGTGTCGTCGACCGTCTGGACCTTCGGATAGTCCCGCTCGGGGATGTCGACGCCGGTCTGCTCGTGGATGCTCATCAGCACGTTCAGGAAGTCGATCGAGTCGACGTCCATCTGAGGCCCGATCGGCTTGGCGGGATCGATCTCGTCCAGCTCGATCTCCGGAGCCACGCTATGGAGACTGCTCATGATGGCGTCGCGGATCTCCTGCTCGGTCATAGCTCCTCCGGATGCTGCAGCCGTCCGTCGATAGCGGCCAGGAAGCGCGCACCGGTGTGCCCGTCGCTGGCGCGGTGGTCGGCGGAAAGCGTGACGTGCACCACCCGTCGGGCGCCGACCATGCCGTTCTTCGCCCAGGGACGCTGCGCCACCGTGCCGAACCCGACCAGGGCCACCTGGGGCGGGTAGATCACCCCGAAGACCGTCTCGACCCCTTGGTCGCCGAGAGCGGTGACGGTGATGGTCGCCTCGCTCATCTCCGAGCTGCGCAGCTGCAGGGTGCGAGTGCGCCCGACCAGATCGCGCACGGACGTCATCAGGGCCGAGAGGCCCTTGTCCTGCGCGTCCAGGATGGCGGGCGCGATCAAGCCTCCCTGCCGCAACGAGATGCCGATCCCCATGTGGACCGCGTCGCGCGGCTCGAAGCGCCCGTCCAGGAAGAAGCCGTTCATCTCGGGCACCTCGGCCACGGCCAGCGCCGTGGCGCGGAACAGCAGCGTGGCGGGCAGGATCCGTTCTGGCAGCGACCGCTCGAGGTTGCGCTCCTCCAGCCAGGTCAGGGCCGCCTCCATGTCGATGTGGTGCCCCAGGTAGTAGTGCGGGATCTCACGCTTGGACTTGGCCATGGCCGCCGCGATCGCGCGGCGCATGGCGGCGTAGCGTTCGTCCGACGGCTTGGCGTGGGTCGAGGCGACCGCTTCGGTCGACGCCGTCGGGGTGGACGTCGGCTTCGGCATAGGAGGCGCGGGGGGTGCCGACGCCTTCTGGACGTCCCCGCCGGTGATGGCGCCGTCGGGTCCGGTGCCGGTCACGCCGGCGGGATCGACGCCCAGCTCCCGCGCCAGCCGCCGGGCGCGCGGGGTGATACGAAGCCGCTCTCCACCAGGGGCGGGGATGGGCGGAACCGGCACGGGCGGTGGGGCGGCCGGCGCGGTCTCGGGCGCCTCCTGGGCGCGCGGCTTGGAGGCGGCGATGACATCCTCGCGGGTGATCACGCCGTGTCGGCCGGTGCCTCGCAGATCGCTCAGGTCGATGCCCACCTCGCGCCCTTGCGCCCGTGCGGCCGGCGTGGCGTGCGGAGGCACGACCGCCAGCGGCGCCTGGGCGGCGGCGGGGGCGGGCGGAGGCGCGACCTGTTCGGGCGCGGCCTCTTCGGGCGCGGCCTTCGTCGCCCGGGCTTCCTCGGGCGTGACCTCCTCGGCCGGCGCGGCGGCCGCAGCCTCCCCCGTCGCGCCGCTTCGCACGTGCGCCAGGGGGGTGCCGACCGGGACCGTTTGGCCGGGCCTGACCAGCAGCTCGTCGATCACGCCGCCCTCGAAGATCTCGACCTCGATGGCGGCCTTGTCCGTGTCCACCAGCGCGACGATATCGCCGCGCTGGACGGCGTCGCCGGGCTTGACGTACCACTCCAGCAGCTTGCCGGCGTCCATGTCGGCGCCGAGCGACGGCATCCGGAACTCAGCCATCGCCTCCCTCCGTACCGTCCGCGCCCAGCACCGCCTTGACGGCCGCGACGATCTTGTCCGGCTGCGGCAGGGCGGCCTCCTCCATGTGCTTGGCGTAGGGGATCGGCACCTCCTCGCTGCACACCCGCGCGGGTGGAGCGTCCAGGTCGAAGAAGGCGCCCTCGACGATGCGAGCCGACACCTCGGCGGCCAGGCTGCCGCTGCGCCAGCCCTCGTCGACAAGCACGGCGTGGTGCGTCTTGCGGACAGTGCCGTTGATCGCCGCGTCGTCCAGCGGGCGCAGCACCCGCAGGTCCAGCACCTCGGCGTCGATCCCCTGCTCGGCCAGCGTCTCGGCCGCGCTGAGAGTCTTGTGCAGCGAGCCGCCGTAGGTGATCAGCGAGACGTCACGCCCCTGGCGGCGAACCGCGGCCTGGGCGATGTCGACCTCGACCGGGTCGGCGATCTCGGCCTTCATGGCGTAGAGGGCGGCGTTTTCGAAGATCAGCACCGGGTCGGGATCGGCCAGGGCGGGTCCCAGCATCCCGCGGGCGTCCTCGACCGTGGCGGGCGCCAGGATGCGCAGGCCGGGGATGTGGGCGTACCAACCCTCGAGGCTGTGCGAATGCTGGGCGGCCAGCTGGCGGCCGGCGCCGGTGGCCATGCGGATCACCAGCGGCACGTTGCACTGTCCGCCGGACATGTGCAGCACGGTGGCGGCGGTGTTGAGGATCTGGTCCAGCGCCAGAAGGCTGAAGTTGACGGTCATGACCTCGACGATCGGGCGCATGCCGGCCATCGCGGCGCCGATGCCGGCGCCGACGAAGGCGGTTTCGGACAGCGGGGTGTCGCGCACCCGCTCGGGCCCGAAACGGTCCAGCATGCCCATGCTGACGGCGTAGCAACCGCCGTAGGCGCCGACGTCCTCGCCCATCAGGAAGACGCGTTCGTCGCGCTCCATCGCCTCGGTCATGGCGGCCCGCATCGCCTCGCGAAAACTGAGGGTCACGGTCGCGGGGGTGGTCTCGGTCGGGCGGGTGGTCTCGGTCGCGGCGCCCTCGCTCATGCGGTCACCTCCGGCTCGCTGGTCACGAATCGGACGAGCTGCTCCACCGGCTCCCAGGTGCCGTTCTCGGCGAACTCGATCGCCCGCCCGACCTCCTCGGCCGCTGCCTTCTCGATGGCAGCGAGGTCGTCCTCGCCGAGCAGGCCGGCCTCCTCGAGGCGGGCACGGAACAGCGCGATCGGGTCGCGTTCCTTCCACCGCTCGACCTCGTCCTTCTCGCGGTACAGCTCGGGATCGAACATGCTGTGAGCGCGGAAGCGGTAGGTGCGCAGCTCCAGGAAATGCGGCCCACCCCCGTGACGGATCGCGTCGACGGCCGCCTTCGCGGCCCGCTCGACCGCAAGGACGTCCATGCCGTCGACCGACCAGGCCGGCATGCGGTAGGCCGATGCCTTCAGCGTCAGGTCGGTCTCGGACTGGGACCGTTCCAGCGCGGTACCCATCGCGTAGCGGTTGTTCTCGCAGGCGAACAGCACGGGCAGGTCCCAGAGCGCGGCGAGGTTCATCGACTCGTGGAACGCTCCCTCGGCCATGGCGCCCTCGCCGAAGAAGCAGGCCGAGACCGGGTAGCCGTCCTCGCCAGGGCCGCGCAGCTTCTCGGCCAGTCCCAGGCCGACCGCCAGCGGAATCCCCCCACCGACGATGGCGTTCCCCCCGTAGAAACGCCGTTCGTCGTCGTAGAGGTGCATGGAGCCACCACGCCCGCGACTGCACCCTTCCTGCTTCCCGTACATCTCGGCCATGATCGACTCGGCCGACGTTCCGCGTAACAGGGCGTGGCCGTGCTCTCGGTAGGTGGCCACGATGGCGTCGCGGGGCTCCAGCGCCTCCATCACGCCGGTGGCGACGGCCTCCTCGCCGATGTAGAGATGCAGGAACCCCCGGATCTTGGTTGCCTGGTACAACTCCGCGCACGCCTCCTCGAAGCGACGAATGCGCACCATCCGCTCCAGAAGCCGGTGGGCGTGCTCCCGCGTTGGAAGGGGAACCGTGTCGCTCATGGCGCGTCCTCTCCGTCAGCCTCGTTCGGTCGGTGCGCATCCGGCACGCTTTCCAGGGTCGAGGTGTCGCCCTCGGGCAGGCCCAGCTCGCGTGCCTTCAACAGGCGCCGCATGATCTTCCCGCTGCGGGTGTGCGGCAGCGATTCGACGATCTCGATCTTCTTGGGCGCGACCGCCGACCCCAGCTTCTTCCGGCCGTGGCCGATCAGCTCCAGGATCAGCCCGTCGTCCGCATCGATCCCGGGCACGAGCGTCACGAACGCCTTGACGATCTCGCCGGCCATCGGGTCCGGCACGCCGATCACGCCGGCTTCGGCGACGGCCGGATGCTCGATCAGGGCGCTCTCGACCTCGAACGGTCCGATCTGGTGGCCGGCCGACTTGATCAGGTCGTCCGCCCGTCCGACGAACCAGTAGTAGCCGTCGCCGTCGCGCTTGGCGAGGTCGCCTGTCAGGTACCAGCCATCGCGGAAGGCGCTGTGGTACTTGTCCTCGCGGTTCAGATAGCCGCGAAACATCGACGGCCAGCCGGGTCGCAGCGCGAGCTCGCCCGGCGTCTCGGGCTCGTCGATTTCGTCCACGCCGCCGTCATCGCGCTTGACGACGATGCCCGCCTCGATGCCGGGCAGGGGACGCCCCATCGATCCGGGCTTGACGTCCATCGCGCGGGTGTTGGCGATCATGATGCCGCCCGTCTCGGTCTGCCACCAGTTGTCGTGGATCGGCATTCCGAACGTCTCGTTCCCCCACACCACCGCTTCCGGATTGAGGGGCTCGCCGACGCTTCCGATGAAGCGCAAACGCGACAGGTCGTAGCCGTGCGCGACGTCCGCGCCCACCTTCATCAGCATCCGGACCGCGGTGGGCGCGGTGTACCAGACATCGATCTTCTGATCCTGCAGCGTGCGGTACCAACGCTCGGCATCGAACTCGGCTTCATCGACGACGTTCGTGATGCCGTGCAGCAGCGGCGCCAAGATTCCGTAGCTAGTGCCGGTCACCCAGCCGGGGTCGGCCGTGCACCAGAACACGTCGCCGTCGTGAAAGTCGAGGGCGTAGAGGCCGGTGGCGTAGTGATGCACCGCGGCCTGGTGGACGTGCATGGCGCCCTTCGGCAGGCCGGTGGTGCCGCTGGTGAAGTGCAGCAGCGCGAGCGACTCGGGGTCGGTCGCCTCGATCCGGTACGCGTCGTGCGCGTGCTCCATCAACTCGGCCAGATCGTGGACGTCGCCGTCGACCAGCTCGGTCGGGACGGGATCGTCCGGGCCGGCGACGAGGATCACGTGCTTCAGGCCGGGCAGCTCGCCACGAATGCGAACGATCTTGCGCCGATAGAACCTAGGGGTGGTGATCAGAACCCGCCCATCGCCGATCTCGATGCGCTGTCTGACCGGCTCGGGTCCGAAGGCGCTGAACAACGGAGCGAACACCGCACCGCGCTTGAGGGTTCCGAGCGCGGCCAGGTACAGCTCGGGGACGCGCCCCAGCAGGCAGAACACACGCTCGCCCCGCTCGACGCCCAAGCGTTCCAGCACGTTCGCGAAGCGGGATGAGGAGCGCTTCAGGTCGGCGTAGGTGAAGTCGCGAACCTCGTCGCTCACGCCGAGCCAGCGCAGCGCGACGCGGTCCGCGAGCGGGCCGTCGGCGTGGCGGTCCACCGCCTCGTGCGCCAGGTTCAGCCCACCCGCCGGCAGGCCGTCCAGCCTGGCGCGCATCTCCTTCCACGCGAACGCGCGGCGCACGGACCCGTCGGCCGGCAGATTCGGTGCCGGCTCGCCCGACTCGGCTTTTCGGATGACGTCGAACCCGAGGAGCGTCTTCCCCTTCGTGGAGGCCATGGCGGGATCCCATCCCTTCTACGCCCGCGCCGGCACCCTTCGACAGGAGGCGCGAGGCGACGTCCAGGGCCGCTCTCGGTGGCCAAGCGGGGGGACGACGACGATTGGACGCCACTGGGCGAGGGCGGCAGGGGCTCTCTCCCGTACGGTAGGAACCGCAGTGGCTCCGTGCATCGGAGAAACGCCTACGTCGTGTCGGGGATTCGCAGGGCTCGTCGACGGCCAGCGGCGCTCGGCCGCCGAGGCCCGTCAGGTCGGGTCCTGCCCCCGGTATCGCTGCTGCGCGATGCGCACCGCCGCGCGCACGGGCGTTTCCAGCGGATCGATCGGCGCGGGAAGGGCCAAG
>JAWLFJ010000178.1:0-6035 GCA_041685625.1 Paracoccaceae bacterium
GCGCATCAAGGCGTTCCTGACCCGCACCACCGACCGGTTCCGCCCGCCCTATGGCCGCTACACCGTCGAGGTGCCGCGCCAGTGCGTCTTCGCCGGCACCGTGAACCCCGACACCTACCTGCGCGACGAGACCGGCAACCGCCGCTTCTGGCCGCTGCGCTGCGGGACCATCGACATCGCGGCGCTCGCCCGCGACCGCGACCAGCTCTGGGCCGAGGCCGTGCGCCGCTTCCGCGCCGGCGCGACCTGGTGGATCGACGACCCCGCGCTCCTCGCCGAGGCCCGCGAGGCGCAGGACGCGCGCTACCAGTCCGACGCCTGGGAGGAGCTCGTCGAGCGCTGGCTCACGCACGAGACGCGGACCGTCTCGGACGGCTACCCCGACTACGGGTCGCCCCGCGTCGAGAGCGTGCCGCGGGTGACGCCGCTGACCGACGTCTCCGTGGGCGAGGTGCTGGAGGGCGCCATCGGGCTCGGGCCGGAGCGCTGGGGACGGCTGGAGCAGATGCGGGTCTCCGCCTGGCTCAAGGCCAACGGGTGGGAGCGTTACCGGAAGCGCGAGCCCGGCGGGCGCGACGCCGGGCGGACGTGGCGGTACCGGAGAGAGCCCTCGTAGCACGCTGGGCCGCGGCTGAAGGCGATCGACGCGGAGCCGACGCCGCACCTGGTCGCGGCGAAGGACGGCGCCAGGCGACTCCGGTCCGCTCGAGGTCATGCAGCTCATGCTCGGCTCCACGGCCGGACGGGGGCGCCGGAGACGCACGGGCGATGGAACGTGGTTCGGCGCGCATGCCCCCGGCAGGGATCTCATGGCCCGCGCACGACGGAGCCCCACGCGGCCGATCCCTTCACTGTCGACGGCCGCCGCGCTCGGGATGGCCGCCTCTTGCGCGCAACGCGCTGTCGCCCACCGATCGGACCCTGAGTCGTGTGATCGTGATGCACGAACGACCTTATGTTGACACTCATGGTTGAAGCGTTCATATGTGTGCAAGTGTGATGCACGATCGCACGCAATCGAGATTGCCGGGAGAATGCCGATGGACCTGCAGACCTCTCTCACCCGCCACGCCAGGGAGCGCATGACCGCGCGCGACATCCCCCCGGGGTGATCGAACTCGTCCTCGACTACGGCGCCTCCCAGCGAGCGCGGGACGGGGCCGTGCGGCACGCTCTAGACAAGGCCGCCATGCGGCGGATCCGGCGCGACTGGGGACGCGAGATCGCGAAGGCCGTCGGCGCATACCGAGACGTCTACGTGATCCGCGTGGGCGACCGCATCCTGACCGTCGCGCGTTCCGCGCGTCCGACATTTCACTGAGGAGATCAACCATGCCGCAGGACATGCTGCACCGCTTCGCGGACACCCTCCGCGCGATGTCGCCCGGGGCGCTGGAGGCCGAGATCGCCGCGCCCGAGAGGCTCCGGCTCGACGCGGCCGAGATCGGCGGCCGCCGCCTCGAGGTCGCCTACGCGCCCTTCGACCACGTCAACCCCGGCGCCCGGATCGTCGTCGTCGGCCTGACGCCCGGCCGCACCCAGATGGCGAACGCCCTTCGCGAGGCGCGCAAGCGGCTCCTCGCCGGCGACGACGTCGCCGCCGCCTCCGCGGCGGCCAAGACGTTCGCGAGCTTCTCCGGCCCGATGCGCTCCAACCTGGTCGCAATGCTCGACGGGATCGGCGTCGCGCGCCTACTCGGTCTCGCCAGCACCGCGGAACTCTGGGGGCCGGCGGCGGACCTCGTGCAGTTCACCTCGGTGCTGCGCCACCCGGTCTTCGTCGACGGCGGCAACTACTCCGGCGCGCCCGATCCGGTCCGCACTCAGTTCTTGTTCGAGCAGGTGCGCAGAGGCTTCGGCGAGGAGGTGCGCGTCCTCCGCGACGCGCTCTTCGTCCCGCTGGGCCCCAAGGCGACCGCGGCGGTGGAGGCCGTGGCTTCCGAGGCTGGTCTCGCCGCGGAGCGCATCCTTTCGGGCCTGCCGCATCCGAGCGGCGCCAACGCGGAGCGCATCGCCTTCTTCCTGGGCCGCAAGCCGCGCGAGGCCCTCTCCTCGAAGGTCGACCCCGACCGGCTGCTCGCCGCGCGCCGCGCCCTCGACGCCCACGTCCACGCACTGGGAGACGCCCGATGACCGAGATCCGCCGCAAGTCCGAGATCTCCGCCGCGGAGCGCAAGGAGATCTTTCACGACGGGTTCGACGCGGACGTCGACGCGGGCCAGACGCTTGGCCAGCTGCTGCGCGCGACGGGCGACTATCTGGCGGCGCTGCTCGGCGAGGACGTCGCGGCCGAGGCGATGGAACTCGCGCTGCGGCGCGTCTTCGGGCCGCGGCGCGGAACGCTCGAGGGCGACTGGCGCGCCTGGATCGAGGCGGAGGACAGCCGCATCTACTCGGACACGCCGCTCGGCGCGCGGCTGCACGACCTGGCGGCCTACGCGGAGTTCGGCATCTCCTTCGCGCCCGTCGAGGAGGACGACGGGGCTTGGATCGGCGCGCGGGTCGAGGAGGTGAACGACCTCGTCGCGCGCTCGCCGCTCGATCTCTGGCTGGGGCCGGATCGCAGCGAGGCGCTCGAGCGCCTGGCGCTCCTCGCGCGCAATCGCTGGGCGCTGGACCAGGGACGGCCCGTCGAGGCCGCGGCGCTGGCGCTGTTCGGCGGCGTCACGCCGGGGCGCATGCGCAACCTCACGACGGGATCGGCCCGCCTGTTCAACGCCGAGAACGGCCGCGTGCCGGCGTTGGAGGCGCTCCGCTGGCTCGAAGGACGGGACTCCTTCTGGCCGTCCGTCTGGCAGGAGCAGCCTCTTGACCCCGTGACCGACGCGGGCGGGGCAGTGCTCGCCGAGCCCGTCTTCGTGCCGGTTGCGCGCGACGAGAGCGTGTTCCATCCGGGACTCGAGCGCGGCGGCGGTTTCACGATCGGCCCGAAGGGCGCCGAGCGGAAGCTGGAGAGCTTCGACGCGGCATTGGCGGATCTCCAGTCGATGGTCGCGCCCTACTGGCGGCGACCGAACGAGACGGGCGCCTGGGGGATCGTTCGCGGGATCGATTGGCGTCGGCTCGAGCGATCCGAGCTGGAGCAGATCGCTCGCATGTCGAGCGCACCCGCGTGAGGAGCGACGCGTCGGCGGAAGGCTTCGACGCGCCGCCAGGCCGAACATGCGGCCGACGGAACGGACCGTCCCCGCCGCTTGTCGGGCATGTCTCTGATGCAGCGCTCGGCATCGGTCGACGCCACCGGCTTCCTCGCTTCGCGCCTCGGCTGCGGCCCGCCCAGCTCGCAGGACGGCGGCGGCCAACGGCGCGGGCGATCGACGGTCATCCGTCCGATCGTCCACGAGAGGCGCGACAGGAAGGCGTCCTTCGGCGCGTGTCCCCAACCCCTCCCGTGGTCCCAACCTTGTCCCAACCTTCCGAGGGGGTTGGGGACACGAAAAGCCGTTTCAGATCAACGGTGTCCCCAACCTCCCCCCGTGGTCCCAACCTCCTGCTGCACATTCGTGTGGAGGAGCGAGAATGGTCGGGAACACGCATTTCCTACGAAAAGAGTGCGCCCCCCGTTGGGGACACGGGGGGTTGGGACCACCAAGGCCCAAATCTCTGCAACGAAACGGAAATCCGTGTCCCCAACCCTCTCCGGGGTTGGGGCCGCGCCGCCAGGGGTTGGGACCACGGCGCTCCGCGGGCGGTGCGGTCGCCGGCGGGTCGTTTTCGCTTTGGAGCCCCGCCCCCGGGTGGTAGGTCTCTCGTCGACCGAAGCCGAAGGCCCACCACACGTGAGCCTTCACCATGTCCACCCAGACCCGCGCCGAGAACGCACCCCACGCGCCCGGCGCACTCCTCGCCCTCGATCTCGGGACCAGCACTGGCTGGGCCGAGCGTGGTCATGACGGGCTGATCACCAGCGGCGTCGTCTCCTTCCGTCCCGGTCGCTTCGACGGCGGCGGCATGCGCTACCTTCGCTTCACGAACTGGCTGACCGAGATCGACCGGCTCTCCGGCCCGATCGGTGCCATCTGGTTCGAGGAGGTTCGCCGGCACGCCGCCACGGACGCGGCACACGTCTATGGAGGACTGCTCGCGACCCTGACCGCGTGGGCCGAGCTCCGCGGCGTGCCCTACGAGGGCGTCCCGGTCGGCACGATCAAGCGCCACGCCACCGGCAAGGGCAACGCGCCCAAGTCCGCCATGGTCGCCGCCGCCGAGGCGCGCGGGTTCTCCCCGGCCAGCGACGACGAGGCCGACGCGCTGGCCCTGTTGCACTGGGCGATCGAGACGGCGGGAGGCGCGCGATGAGCGGCATGCGCTTCGCCCCGCGCGGCTACGGAGGGCGCCGCCGCGACCCCGAGCAGGTCAAGCGCGAGGGCTGGAAGGAACAGGGACTGCTGGCCGTGGCCGTCGACGACCAGCGGCTCAGCTGGCCCGAGCGGGAGCTGGTGCGCCAGCTCGGCGAAAAGCTCTACGGCCGGCGGGAGGAGACGCCATGAGCGAGTGGACGCGCGCGCAGGTGGAGGGGCGGCTCGAGGAGGCGGCGTGGGTCATGCGCCGCCTGCCCCCGGTCAGGGCGCAGGGCTACTTCAACGCGTGGCCGGAGTATCGGCACACGTTCGCGGACCAGGTCGGCCAGGAGCCGACCATGAAGGCCCCGCTGCCGTCGCCTCAGGCGATCGACCGCGCCGAGGCGACCCTGCTCTGGCTGCGCTGGCTGGAGAAGGACGACGGCCGGCTGCTCTGGCTGCGGGCCAACAGAAAGCCGTGGAAGCCGATCTGCTGGGAGCTCGGCATCAGCCGCGCCACCGCGAACCGGCGCTGGGAGTACGGGCTCGCGGTGATCGCCTGGCGGCTGAACGGAAAGCGCGTGCCCCGGAAGCGGTCGATGGCGTTCGTGGTCGCGCGGTCGGGATGAGCGCGCGCTACGTCGCGTCGAACGGGTTGAGCACGTCCACGCCCAGCCCGGCCACGTCCGCCCCGTTGCGCGTCACCAGCGTCAGGCCGTTGGCCTTCGCCGTCGCCGCGAGCAGCGCGTCGATGACCGGCGCCGGGCGGACCGCGTTCATCCGGCCCCATTCCTCGGCGACGGCCGTGTCGACGGGCAGGACCCGGTCGCCGAAGCCCGCGACGACGTCTTCGAGCCAAGCCTCGAGCGCGTCGGCCTTCCGGGGATCGCGGCGGCGCGCCAGTTCCACGCCCTTGCGGATCTCGCCCAGCACCAGCGCGCTCAGCCACAGGTCGTCCTCGGCGACGCCCGACCACCAGGTCGCCACCGCCGGATCGCAGCGCTCGCCCTTGCGCACCTCCGAGATGATGTTGGTGTCGATCAGGAAGCTCAAAGGGAGACGTCGCGCCCGAGATCGCGGGGACGGTCGAGATCGATCCCGTCGAGCGGCGCCGAGGCGATGAGCGCCTTGAGCCCCCCGGAGCGAGGCGCGGCGACCCTCTCGCGCAGGACGGCGCGCGTCTCGCTCTCGCGCTCGGGATCGCCGAGGGCGGCGGCGACGTCACGCACGAGGGCGGCGTCCTCCTTCCGGACCTGGACCTCGACGCGCACGAAGCCCTGGCGTCGACGGCGCTTGCGCCACCGGGTGACGGGGGACGGATCGGTGCCGGCCATGCTGCCCTCCATTTCCGGAAACGCTACCGGAGAGATAGGGGCGCGACAACGGGCTTCAAGATCGCCCCGTCAAGGCCGAAGCCGCCCGCGAGGCGATTTTCGGCGAGACATCGGAAGGCGAGACGCCGAAGCCCAGCCACGCTATCAAATCACTAGCTTCGGAGTTGCGCGCACGGGCGGACAGACGCTCATCCCGAGGTGGACTCCGGGACCGGCTTCCAGGGTCCAGCCGGAATCCAAGCCGCCAAGCCGTTGTTTTCCGGTTCCTTTCCGGGCGGAGACGCATGTGGGAGGGCTTGGCGCGGGACTTCGCCAGCGCCAAGGCCGTTTTTTTGGGAAGCCACCCGGAATCCACCGGCCGGCCGCCTGCCTGATCCTTGCGTGATCTCAACGACTTGACCGGACCGCGCTGGTGGACTCC
>JAWLFJ010000179.1:0-6022 GCA_041685625.1 Paracoccaceae bacterium
AACCCACGACGAGCGATGGCAGATCGAGCGACACGGCCATCGCCCGCCCACAGCCATCAGACGAGAGCGAACCATCGACATCCAAACCGCCGCATAACCCAGATCGCCGTCTCGAAACGGTGGACCGGAACGCCCGCCCTCGTGTTGCGAAAGCCGTCCACGGGTCGTGGCCGAAGCGCGGCGCCGTGCGCGCTTGCGCGCCGCACGAAGGCGCCGCATCGATGCGCGATGCCTCGTCTCGACGCCGTGACCCTGAAGCAGCTCCGCGCCCTCGCCGCGATCCACGTCCACGGCTCGGTCACCGCGGCGGCGGCGGCGCTGAACGTGACGCCGCCGGCCGTCTCGTCCCAACTCCGCACGCTGGAGGCCAATCTGGAGGCGGAGCTGGTGCGCCGGGGGCCGGAGGGACCGGCTGCGCTGACCGAGGCCGGGCGCCAGGCGCTGGCGGCGATCGAGCATGTCGAGGCGACGCTGGAGACCTGCGTGCAGCGGGTGGCGGCGGCCGCCGCCGGACGGACCGGCCAGGTCACCTTCGGCGTCGTCTCCACCGGCAAGTACTTCGCGCCGGGGCTGATCCGACGTCTGCGCGACGCGCATCCGGAGCTTCAGGTCTCGCTTCGGATCGGCAACCGCGGGGCCATCGTCGCGGCGCTGGAGCGGCGCGAGGTCGATCTCGCGCTGATGGGTCGTCCGCCGGCCTCTCCCGCGGTGGCGGCCGACGTGCTGGGCCCGCACCCCCACGTGCTGATCGCGCCTCCCGACCATCCGCTCGCCGACCGGGCCGAGGCGACGGCGGAGGCCCTCGCGCGGGAGACCTTCCTCGCGCGCGAGCCCGGCTCCGGCACGCGGATCCTGATGACGCGCTGGCTGGACCGGATCGGGGGCGGCCGACCGTTCCGCACCGACGAGATGGGCACCAACGAGACCATCAAGCAGGCGGTGATCGCCGGCCTCGGCATCGCCTTCATCTCGGCGCACACCGTGACGGCGGAACTGGAGACCGGGCGCCTCGTGGCGCTCCGCGCGCAGGGGCTGCCGATGATGCGCGACTGGCAGCTGATCCGCCGCGCCGACGCGGCCCTGAGCCCGGCGGCCGAACGCTTTCGCGCGCTGGTGCTGGACATGGAGGGGAGCTTCATTCCGCCTTGGCCGCCGCGGCGCACCGAACCCTTCGCCCCCTGACGCGGCATCGCCATTGGCGCGCGGGGCAGGCTTCGGTTAACGTGAGCGTCAATCCGAGGCCGGAGGAGGCGAGCATGGTCGAGACGTCCCGGATCGACGCGCCCGACGCCCTCGTGCAGCCGCGCGACCTGCCCCGCGTGACCCCGCGCGAGGAGGGCCAAGGCGATCACGACTACGTCGAGACCTGGCGCGCGAAGGGCCCGGTGAGCGTGGACCGCTACGGCTTCTTCTGGACCTTCAGCCACGCTCACATGCTGGCCTGCACCGATCCGGCGCTGACGCGGCAGGTGGAGACCGAGACGGTGCGCCTCCGCGGCATCACCTCCGGCCCGATCTTCCGCTATTTCGACAACGCGCTGCTCTTCGCGAACGGCCGGACCCACGCCGCGCGGCGCCGGCCGCTGGCGCGCACCTTCGCCTTCAGGCTGATGGAGGGCATGCGCGGCCCGGCGCGCGAGGTCATGGAGAGTCTCATGCGACCTCGCCTCGGCGAGGAGATCGACTTCCTCGGCGAGGTCGCGGGGCCGCTGCCGGCGCGGATCATCGCCTCGATCCTCGGCATCCCCGAGGACGACGTGCCCTGGTTCTCCACGCGGGTCCATTCGGCCATGCGCACGCTCGCCTTGCGCTCGGACGAGGTCCTGGCCAAGGCCGGCGTCTCGCTGGCCGAACTCGACGACTACGTCGACGCGCTGCTCGCCGCGCGGCGGACCGCGCCGCGGGAGGATTTCCTCACCGAATACGTGCGGACGGTGGACGATTCCGACCTGTGCGAAGACGAGGTTCGGGCGCAGATCACCTCCGTGATCCTCGCCGGCGCCGACACAACCCGCATGGCGCTCTGCTCGACGGTCTCGCAGCTTCTGCAGCATCCGGAACAGTGGCGCGCCCTCGTCGCCGACCCGGACGGACTGAAGGCCGGGGCGGCGGCCGAGGGGCTGCGCTACGATCCCGTGATCGGCTCCCTGCCCCGCGTCGCGATCCGGGAGTTCGCGCTCGACGGCGTGCGGGTGCCGGAGAGCACGGTTCTCTCGCCCATCGTGCTCGCCGCGCTGCGCGATCCGGCAGTCTACGCCGCGCCCGCGCGCTTCGACATCCACCGCGAGGATCATCCGCGCTATCACCCCGTCTTCGGCGCGGGCGCGCACCGCTGCCTCGGCGAGGCGCTGGCGCGGGCCGAACTGGAGGAGGCGCTGGCCGTCCTGGCGCGAGAGGCGCCGGGTTCCGAGCTGCTGCGCGCGCCGGTCCTCAAGGGCCTCTCGGGCGCGCGCGGGATCGACGCGATGCGAGTGCGGCTCGCCGCCTAGCGCTCCGCCAGCGCCTCGGCGAGGACGGCGCGCACGGCCTCGTCGGGCACGTCGCGGCTCTGGAACGCCTCCCCCACGTCCCGGGCGAGGATGTAGGCGACGCGCCCGCCGCTCGCCTTCTTGTCCTGCGCCATCAGCGCCAGCAGCGCGTCGGCGTCCGGCAGCGGCCCCGGCACGTCGGCGAGGCGGCGCCTGAGGCCCATGTCCGCGAAGTGTTCCGCCACCCGGCTCGGCGCCTCCTGCGGACAATGGCCCAGCCGGGCGGAGAGCGTGAAGGCGAGGCCCATGCCGATCGCCACCGCCTCGCCGTGCAGGAGGCGGTCCGAATAGCCCGTCGCCGCCTCGAGCGCGTGACCGAAGGTGTGGCCGAGATTGAGCAGCGCCCGGTCGCCGCGCTCGGTCTCGTCGCGCGCCACGACGTCGGCCTTCATGGCGCAGGCCCGTCGCACCGCCTCGATCCGCAGCTCCGGGTCGCCGGCGGCGAGGGCGGGGCCGTTCGCCTCGAGCCATTCGAAGAAGGCGGCGTCGCCGAGAAGGCCGTACTTCGCCGTCTCGGCGTAGCCGGCGAGGAATTCGCGCGGCGGCAGGGTCGCGAGGAGATCGACGTCGATCAGCACCCGGACCGGCTGGTGGAAGGCGCCGATCAGGTTCTTGCCCTGCCGGGCGTTGACGCCGGTCTTGCCCCCGACGGAGCTGTCGACCTGCGCCAGAAGCGTGGTGGGGATCTGCGCCACCCGGACCCCGCGGCGCAGCAGCGCCCCGGCGACCCCGGCCAGATCGCCGACCACGCCGCCGCCGAAGGCGAGGATCAGGTCGTCCCGCTCCACCTTCGCGTCGAGCAGCCGGTCGAGCACACGGCCCAGCGATTCCCACGACTTGGAGCTCTCGCCCGGCGGCACCGCGACCGTGACGGCGGTCTCGACGCCCTCGGCCGCCAGCGCGGCGCGAAGGGCGGGCCCGTGCAGGCGCTCGACCGTGGTGTCGGTCACCACCGCGACGCGGGGGCGGGCCAGCAGCGGCGCGAGGCGGGCGCCGGCTTCGGAGAGGAGGCCGGCGCCGATCTCGATGCGGTAGGCGCGGGCGCCGAGGGGGACCTCGACCGTCGCCGGCGCGAGGGCGAGTTCGGGTTTCGTTCCGGGGGTTTCGAGGGGCATTCGGGAAGGCTCCGGTGGGCGCGGGCTCAGTCGGGCTCGTCGGGGGTCGTCACGAGGTGACCCGCCCCGCCAAGGGCGGCGACGATGCGGTCCACCACGGCTTCGTGCCGGTCGCCGGCGGCGCTGTCGACCACGAGGTCGGCCTCGGCGTAGACCGGGTGACGCTCGCGGATCAGGCGGGCGAGGATCTCGCGCGGGTCCCCGGCGGCGAGGAGGGGGCGCCCGCCGCGGCGCCCGACGCGCTCGTAGAGGGTGTCGAGATCGGCGCGGAGCCAGACCGTCACCGCGCCGCGCTCGGCGATCAGCGCGCGGGTCTCGGGGTTCATGAAGGCGCCGCCGCCGGTGGCGATGACCTGCGGCGCGTCGTCGAGGAGGCGCGCGATGACCCGGCGCTCGCCCTCGCGGAAGGCGGGCTCGCCGAGCGTCTCGAAGATCTCGGCCACGCTCATGCGCGCCGCGGCCTCGACCGCCTCGTCCGAGTCGACGAAGGGCGCGGCGAGCGTGGCGGCGAGGCGCCGGCCGACCGAGGTCTTGCCGGCGCCCATCAGCCCCACCAGCACCGCGGGCCGCGCGAGGCGGCGGGCGGAGGCGGGGGCGGCGTCGGTCATCGGCGGGTTCCGGTCGCGGCGGGGACGGGCCGCCCCTTCCTACGCCAGCGACCCCGGCCGGGCCAAGGGCCGGGCGCCGCGGCGGGCCGCGGGGCGGTGCGCGCCGACCGGTCCGAGCGGAGCCGGCGCGGCGAGGCGCGGCGAGGCTCGGACGCCCCCGCGCGGCGGCCGCCGCCCCGACGACGACGGGGGGGCGGCGAAGCGGCCGCCCTCGACGCCCGGCCCGGCCGGCCGCGCCCACCGCGCGACCGCGAGGCGCCGCATGACGACCCGGCGTCCCTCGGCCCCGTCATGCACGGGCCGCAGACCGTCGCCGGGATCGCCCGGGCCTGTCCCGCACTCTTCGGCGGGCGCAAGGACGTCGCCCATGTCGGCGCCCCGGACGGCGGCCCGCGCGCGACGCCGGAGGTCGTCGCCGTCACCGAGGGCTTCGACGTCGACGGCATCGAAGGGACCGAGCGGGGATCGCGAAAGGCCCGACCGCCGGGTCGAGAGGTCCTGATCCGTCCGCCGGAACGGATCCGGGCGGGGGCGCACGGCGGCGGGATCCCGGATGGCGCCCGTCGAGACCGGGCGAGGCCCGCGAGCCGCCCCCCTCCTCGCCGGCATGCGTTGCCGGGAGCGGGCGCGGGCTGCTACGCTTCCGCGCGTCGGGCCGGGCTTCCGGAGGGAGCGCGGCGTCCGGCGCGCGCGACGGGGGCGCGAGACCGCCCGGGCGCGGCGAGGCGGGTCACGGGGCGGTCGGGGCGCATGCGCATCCTCTTCAGATACCTTCTCTATCTGCTGCTGCTGGTTGCGGCCGGCTTCGCGGGCTGGGCGATGATCGCGGATCTGCCCGCGCCGCAACGGGAGCGCGAGCTGATCCTCGGCCCGGCCCCGGCGCCGGGCGAATGACCGGCCCGCCGGCGGGCGGCGCGGCGACGGCCGCGTTCCTCGAGGCCCTGCAGGCCGAGCGCGGCGCGGCGCCCAACACGCTCGCGGCCTATCGGCGCGACCTCGCGGACCTCGCGGCCTTCCTCGGGACGGACTGGGCGGAGGCGGAGCGCGAGGCGCTCGAGGACTGGATGGCGGACATGGCGGCGCGCGGGCTCGGCCCGGCGACGCGGGCGCGGCGGCTCTCGGCGGCGCGGCAGTTCTTCCGCTTCGCGCTGGAGGAGGGCTGGCGCGACGACGACCCGGCCGCGCGCCTCGAGGGGCCGGGCGCGCGACGCGGGCTTCCGAAGACGCTGAGCGAGGCCGAGGTCGAGGCGATGCTCGAGGCCGCCCGGCGGGTGCGGCGCGACTCCGACGCGGGACGGCGCGACGCCCTGCGCCGGCGCTGCCTTCTGGAGCTGCTCTATGCGACCGGCCTCCGCGCGAGCGAGCTCGCCGCCCTGCCCGTCGCCGCGGCGCGGGGCGATCCGCGCATGATCCTGGTGCGCGGCAAGGGCGGGCGGGAGCGGATGGTCCCCCTCTCCGGCCCGGCGCGGGAGGCGCTGCGCGACTGGCTGGCGGCGCGCGGCGACGTCCGCTCCCCCCGGCTGTTCCCGAGCCGCGCGCAGGGCGGCGCGCTGACGCGCCAGGGGCTCTGGAAGCTGGTGCGCGAGGTGGCGACGGAGGCCGGGATCGATCCGGCCCGCGTCTCGCCCCACGCGCTGCGCCACGCCTTCGCGACGCATCTGCTGGCGCACGGCGCGGATCTGCGCGCGATCCAGACGCTGCTGGGGCATGCCGACCTATCCACCCCCGAGATCTACACGCATGTGCTGGAGGCGCGGCTGCGGGAGCTGGT
>JAWLFJ010000180.1:0-5905 GCA_041685625.1 Paracoccaceae bacterium
CATCGGGCTCTTTCCTCGGTCCAGGTTGGCTCAGCAATCCGACCCTACCGAGGACCTCGATGACCGCCCCGAGCTACACCACCTCCGGGGACACGACCCACGGAGGGCTTCGACACCGACGGCATCGCCTTCGTCGGCTCGTACCGCCAGCCCGATCTCGAAGCGGTCGCGGCGCTGCGACCGGATCTGATCGTCGCCTCGGGGCCGGTGGACGGATCCTATGCGCTCTATTCGTCGATCGCACCGACGGTCGTGATCGACGTTCACGACCAGCCGCTCGAGACGGCCCTGATGCGCTTCGCGGAGCTGGTGGGGCGCACCGAGACGGCCGAGCGGCTTCGGGCCGGGGTCGAGGCGAAGGCCGAGGCATGGCGGACGCGTCTCGGCGACCGGCTCGATCGGACGACGGTCTCGGCGGTGACGCGCTGGGGCGAGGGCGCCACCTTCAACGCCATGCCGCCCGAGCACGCCTGGGGCGCCGTGAGGCGCATGCTCGACCCGGTGATGACCCCGCCGGAGCGGGACGAAGATGCGCCGGGCCTCGACAGAAGCCTCGAGGCCCTCGGGGCGCATGCGGCCGACGTGACGGTCTTCGTCTCGTTCGACGGCGACGACGCGGCCGGCGGGCGCTCCTTCGAGCGGTTCGCGGCGGAACCGCTGGTGCGCGCGCTGCCCGTGACGCGCGCCGGGCAGCTCTTCGAGTTCGACGGGACGCGCATCGTCGGTTCGGGCTGGAGCCGCATCGCCGAGGGGCTGGACCAGCTCGGGGCCGTGCTGGCGCGCGACGACCTCGACCGGGACCTCGTGCGGGAATGAGAGAGGCGACGCCCGATCCGCCCGCCGACGCTCTGCGGCTCTGCGATCTCGCCGTGCCGGAACTCTGCCGGCGCGCGATGGCGCGGCATCTCGAGGTGGAGCCCGAGCTCGATCGTCGCGGCCAGGCGGCCTATCTGATCAATCGGCTCGCCAACCTGATCTGCGGCGAACTCGCGCGGCTCGACCTCGCGGGCTGCGATCCGAGCGGGCTCGAGCCGGCGGATGTGGCCTGGCGCAACGAGCGCCGGGAGTACGAGGAGGACGGCGAGCTCGTCGCCTATCTGCACCACGACCTCTGGCTCGCCCGCGCGGCGCCGGCCGGCACGGCCTCGGACCACGCGCTTGCGGCGGCGCTGAGGCGACTGTTCGAGCCGGCGGTCGCCGGGGCCGCGCAGGCGGGGCCGCTCTCGCCTGCGGCGCTCTGGCGGCTGGTTTCGGATGCGGTGGCCGCAGGCTATCTCAATGTCGGCAAGGCGGAGGGTCGTGCGGCGTACGCCATGAGGCGCTCCACGGCGATCCTCGATCGGGCCGGGCCGCCGCTCTCGAACCCTCAGCTCCGCTTCGTGCGGCTCGAGGCTTCGGCGGAGGAGACGCGGACCGGCCGCGCGGTGGCCGACTGGTTCCGCCTGCGTGGCGGATGCTGTCGCTGGTACACGGCGCCGACGGGCGGCTACTGCGGGACCTGCGTTCTGCGCAAGGACCGCGAGGACTGGATCCGCGCCGCGATGATCCGCTTGGCGGCCTCGGACTGAAGCCTGTGGCGCGTGGCGTCAGCGCCGACGCGGCCGAAGGATCAGCAGCGCGAAGATCGGAGCCCCCAGCGCCGCCGTGACGATTCCCGCCGGGATCTGCACGGGCGCGAACGCGGCGCGTCCCGCCAGGTCGGCGCTCGAGACCAGCAGGACGCCGGTCGCGGCGGCGAGGGCGAGGTGGAGCCCGACGCCCGCCCGTGCGATCCGTCGCGCCAGGTGCGGCGCGACGAGCCCCACGAAGCCGATCGGCCCGACCGCGGCCACGGCCGCCGCGGCGCACGCGGTCGACAGCGTGATCAGCGCGACCCGGGCCGGCCGCACGCGGACGCCGAGGCCGATCGCGACCTCCGGGCCGAGCCGCAGCGCGGCGAGGGGCCGCGCCGCCCAGGCCGCGACGGGCGCCAGCGCGAGCGCCGAGAGCGTGAGCGCCTTCGCCTCCCCCCAGCCGACGGCGTGCAGGCTTCCGGACAGCCAGCCGATCGCGGCGAGCGCATCCTGCATGGCCCCGTAGGTGAGCAGCGCCGTCGTGAGAGCCGCGATGAACGCGGCGACCCCGATGCCCGTCAGGATGAACCGCATCGTCGCGCCCTCCGTGCGCCGGGCGGCGATGGACTGGATGACGGCCGCCACGGCGAGCCCGGCGGCGAAGGCCGCGACCGGGCGAAGCGCGGCGTCGGCTCCGGGCATGGCGACGATCAGCGTCACGACGGCGAGACTCGCGCCTTGACTGACGCCGACGAGCGAGGGATCAGTGAGCGGGTTGCGCGTGACGATCTGCAGGACCGCGCCGGAGACGCCGAGAAGCGCGCCGGCCACAAGGCCGACGAGGACGCGCGGCAGGCGGAACTCCCGCACCACCGTCGTCGCCGCCTCGTCCGGCGCCGCGCCCGCGAGGGCGGCCGCCACCTCGGCGAGCCGGAGCGGATAGCTGCCGGTCGCGAGGCTCGCGACGCAGATCACGGCCAGCGCCGCCGCGAGCAGCCCGAGCGCGACCAGCGCCCCGATCGGCAGCGCGAGGGCGAGGCGCCCGCCCGCGCCCCGCAGCGTCACGGTCCCCCTCACAGCCGGGCCCGGATCAACCACACGAAGACAGGCGCACCGATCAGCGCCGTGACGATGCCGGTGGAGATCTCGATCGGGGCCAGCGCGCGCCGCGCCGCCACGTCGATCAGCAGGAGGCCGAGGCCGCCGAGCGCCGCCGATCCGGGCACGATCCGTCGATAGTCGGACCCGAACAGGAGACGCGCGGCATGCGGCACGACGAGGCCGACGAAGCCGACGGGCCCCGCCACGGCGACCGCGGCCGCCGTCAGGGCGACGACGGCGAGGAGCGTGAACGCCCGCAGTCGCAAGACCTGGACGCCGACGCCGATCGCCGCCTCCTCTCCCAACGCCAGCGCTGTGACCTGGCGCGCCAGGGCGAAGGCGACGACGAAACCTGCGCCGAACCACGGCAGCGCCCGCAGAAAGACGTCGCGGTCGCCCGCGGAGAGCGAACCGGTCAGCCAGACGCGCAGCGCCTGGAACGTCGCCTCGTCGAGCAGGAGCGCGAGCGTGGTGAGCGCGCCCAGAAACGCCGTCACCGCCGCGCCGGCGAGGATCAGGGTGATGGGGGTGGCGCCGCCGGGCGCCGCGGCCGCGATCGAGCCCACGAGAGCGGCGCCGGCCAGCGCGCCGCCGGCCGCGACCGCCGGCGTCCAGGCCGGATCGAGGAGATCGAACGCGCCGACCGCAAGGCTCACCGCGAAGGCGGCGCCCGCCAGCAGGCCGAGCAGCCCCGGATCGGCCAGCGGATTGCGCGTCACCCCCTGCATCAGCGCCCCCGCCACGGCGAGCGCGGCGCCCACGGTCGCCGCGAACAGCGCGCGGGGCGCCCGGTGCTCGCGGATCACGACGTGGTCGAAGGCGGTGGGGTCGTAGGCGGCGAAAGCCTCGGCCACGGTCGCGAGCGGAATCGCGGTGGCGCCGATGGAGACGTGGAGCGCGAAGGCCGGCAGCATGGCGGCGAAGACCAAGGCGACCCCGATCGGCGCGCGCGCCCCCGTCCGCGTCACGCCGGCGTCTCCGGGCCGGTCCGCGGGACGCAGATCGGGCGGCCGGTCTCCGGGTCCCGCAGCATCTGCGCGTCGAGCCCGAACACGTCGTGCAGCACGGGCGGCGTCATCACGTCCTCAGGTGCGCCGGCGGCCCGGACGCGGCCGTCGCGCATCATCACGATCTCGTCGGCGAAGGCCGCGGCGAGATTGAGTTCGTGGAGCACCGCGACGAGCGTTCGCCCCTCGGTCCGCGCGATCCGACGCAGCAGTCTCATCACGTCGATCTGACCCTTCAGGTCGAGAAACGTCGTGGGTTCGTCGAGCAGGAGGAGCTCGGTCTCCTGCGCGAGCACCATGGCGATCCAGCAGCGCTGCCGCTCCCCGCCCGAGAGCGCGGCGATCGGCCGATCCGCGAACTTCGCGACGTCGGCCGCGCGCATGGCCTCGTCCACGGCACGCGCGTCCTCGGCGGACCATTGACGAAACAGCGTCTGATGCGGAAAGCGGCCCTGCGCCACCAGCTCGCGCGCGGTCAGGCCCTCCGGGGGCGTCGGCCCCTGCGGCAGCAGCGCCAAGGCGCGCGCCACCCGCCGGGTCGGCAGATCGTGCAGCGACGCGCCGTCCAGCAGGACCTCGCCCGCCGACGGGCGCAGCACGCGCGCCATGGCCTTCAGGAGCGTGGACTTGCCGCAGCCGTTCGGCCCGACGAGCACGGTGACCCGCCCGGGCGCGGCATCGAAATCGACGTCGTGCAGGACGGTCCGACCGCCGTAGCCGGCGCTCAGGCCGCGGACGCGCAGGCGTGGGGTTCGGTTCCCCGCGACGCCGGCGGGCATGGCCGATGCCGGGCGCCGCGCCTCGATGAAATCGCCCATGGAGCTCCATCCGTCGCGCGACGAACCGGCCTCCGGCCGATCCTCTCCGGACCGGGGCCGGCGCGGGACATGCCGCGCGCGACGTCTTGCGGCAAGTCGGAAGGCGGCCCCGGCGACGCTGGGCGCCGCCGGGGTGTCGGCATGGCCGTCTCAGAAGGCCAGACCCACTTGCAGACTGAGCGTGCGCGGCGTGCCGCGCAGGCTGAGGCCCTGGCCGAAACCGCTGACGAAGTGCTCCTCGTCGAAGAGGTTCTTGACCCCCGCCCGGGCCCGTATCCGGCGGTCACCGACGTCGAAGGCGTATTCCGCCATCAGATCGACCGTCGCATAGCTCGGAAGGATCGCGGTGTTCGCGGAATCGGTGAAGCGCTCGTCCTGGAAGAACACGCCCCCGCCGACCGTGAACCGCTCGTCGTCACGATCGAGGAGGTGGTATGCGAGCCAGATGTTCGCGCTGTGTTCAGCGATCAGGGGAAGCCGCTTGCCGACGTTGTCCTCACCGCCGGTGATCTCGTTGTCGAGATAGGCATAGCCGCCGATCACCCGCAGGCCGTCCGTCACCTCGCCCGACACCTCGACCTCGAGGCCGCGCGTGCGCGCCTCGCCGATCTGAATGGTCTCGAAGAAGGGCGCGACCGGAAGCGAGAGGAACTCCACGCGGTTGCGCTGCGTGAGTTCGAACACCGAGATCGTGGCGAGCGCGCGACCGTCGAAGAACTCCTGCTTCACGCCCGCCTCGATCTGCTCGGCTTCGAGGGGCTCCTGGACGCCGGGATCGAAGCTGAACGACTGCTCGAAGGAGCTGCTGTAGCTGGCGTAGACCGACGTCGACGGCGTCGCCTTAAACAGCGCCCCACGCGCGGATCGAAGCTGTCCGGGCTCTCCTCGAACCTGAAGCCGCTGGCTTCCTCGTATTCGTACGTCAGCGCCGTGTATCGGGCTCCGGCCAGCAGTTTCAGCCGATCGTGGATCCAGGCGTCGACCTGGGCGTAAAACCCGTAGGTGTCGGTCTGCTGCTCGGTGTCCGAAAAGAACGAGATGCGGGGATCGTCGAGGGACGGAATGGCCGTGGACGTCTTCGGATCGAACACGTCGATGGTGTCGAAGTCGACGATGTTGCCGCGACCGGGGCCGGCATCCTCGATCGTCGTTCGCCGCACGTCGCCGCCGGCGAGGACCCTCCAGTCCGTAGGACCGTGGGAGAATTCGTGGATGGCGTTCGCCTCGAACTGCAGATCCGTGGTGTCGAAGCTCCGGAGCGAGAGGCTGCGGCTCACCGTGTCGTCGGCCGCGACCGTCTGGCCGTTTCCGAAGGGGCGCAGCGCGTTGGAGATGGGGTGGATGCCGCTCTCCCCTGACGGCATCGCGATGTGCCAAGCTTGCGGTGTCGAATCACAAGCTGAAGGAGAGGGCATCCATGGGAGAG
>JAWLFJ010000056.1:0-23879 GCA_041685625.1 Paracoccaceae bacterium
CTGCTCGCGTTCCAGCGGACCTGCAACGAGCCGTGGCTCGTCGAGCGCCACGGCCATCGCCCACCCGCCGCCATCAGACGAGAGCGGACCATGAACATGAAACGCGCCGCATGAGCCCAGTTCGCTGTCTCAAAACCGTGGACCGGTACAACGCCGACGCCGGCCGCATCCGCTCCCTCTGCCTGCAGCCTTGGATCAGGCGACTCATTCGTCAAGCGCGGCGGTATGAGACACGCCCCGCACGGTGCGGTGAGCGCCGCCCGCCGCACCGGCCGGGGGGGCGGGCCAGGGTGGGTGGGCGGGAGGCCCGCCCGCCCGGCCGGCGCTTGACGCCCCGCGCCCCCTCGGATCGACTGCGCCGAAAGACAGGGGAGGATCGCATGACCGCACCGCACCGCGCCGCCGTGATCGGCCTCGGCGCCATGGGCGGGGGCATGGCGCGCGCCGCCCTCGCCGCCGGGCTCGAGGTCTGGGGCGCCGATCTCGACGCCGACCGCGCCGAAGCGTTCCGCGCCGAAGGCGGCCTCGCCGGCGACGCCGTCACGCTCGGCCCGACCCTCGCCTCCGCCGCCCTCGTCACCCTCACCGGCGCGCAGACCGAGGCGGCGCTCTTCGGCGAGGACGGCCTCGCCCGCCATCTCGCCCCCGGCTGCGTCCTCCTCTCCTGCGCCACCATGGCGCCCGATCAGGCCCGCGCCCTCGCCGCCCGCGCCGCCGGACAGGGGCTCCTGTTCCTCGACGCCCCGATCTCCGGCGGCGCCGCCAAGGCGGTCGAAGGCCGGCTCTCGGTCATGGCCTCCGGCGCGCCCGAGGCCTTCGCCGCCGCCCGCCCGCTCCTCGACGCCGTCGCCGAGACGGTGTTCGAGCTCGGCCGCGACCCCGGCGCCGGCTCCGCCATGAAGGCGGTCAACCAGCTCCTCGCCGGCGTCCACATCGCCGCCGCGGCCGAGGCGGTGGTGTTCGCCGCCAGGCAGGGCATCCCCCCCGCCGTCACGCTGGAGACCATCTCGCGCTGCGCCGGAACCTCCTGGATGTTCGAGAACCGCGTGCCCCACATCGTCGCGGCCGACTACGCGCCCCGCTCGGCGGTCGACATCTGGCCCAAGGACCTCGGAATCGTCACCGAGATCGCCGCCGCCGAAGGCGTCCCCGTGCCGCTCGCCGAAGCCGCCCTCGCGCGCTTCCGCGCCGCGCAGGACGCCGGCCTCGGGCGCGAGGACGACGCCGCCGTCGCCAAGGTCTACGCGGAGGCGGCGGGCGTCACCCTGCCGGGCGACGCATGATCCTCGGCTGCATCGCGGACGACTTCACCGGCGCCTCCGACCTCGCCAACACCCTCGCGCGCGAGGGCATGCGCACCGTCCAGATCAACGGCGTCCCCGACACGGACCCCGAGGGCCTCGGCGGCGTCGAGGCCGCGGTCGTCGCCCTCAAGACCCGCTCGATCCCCGCGCAGGACGCCGTCGCCGAATCGCTCCGCGCGCTCGACTGGCTTCGCGTCAGGGGCTGCCGGCAGATCCTCTTCAAGTACTGCTCGACCTTCGATTCGACCCCCGAAGGCAACATCGGACCCGTCGCGGAAGCCCTCGCCGACGCGCTCGGCGCCGAAAGCGCCGTGTTCTGCCCAGCCTTCCCGGGCGCGGGGCGTACGATCTACATGGGCCACCTCTTCGTCCACGACCGCCTGCTCAGCGAATCCGGCATGGAGGCGCATCCCCTCAACCCGATGACGGACCCCGACCTCCGCCGCTGGCTCGCCCGCCAGACGACGCGCGGCGTCGGCCACGTCCCCCAGGCCGACGTCGCCGCCGGCCCCGCCGCCGTCGCCGCCCGCATCGCGCGGGAGGCCGCCGCGGGCCGCCCCTTCGTCGTCGCGGACGCCATCGACGACCGGGATCTCCGCACCCTCGGCGCCGCGCTCGAAGGCGCCGCCCTCGTCACCGGCGGCTCCGGCATCGCCCTCGGCCTGCCGGAGGGCTTCCGCCGGCAGGGCCTCCTCTCCGGCATCGACACCCCGTGGGAGGGCGCCAAGGGCCCGGGCGCGGTGCTCTCGGGCTCCTGCTCCAACGCCACCCGCGCCCAGGTCGCCGCCTATCGCGGCCGCGCCCCCGCCCTCGCCATCGAGGCCGACGCGGTGATGGCCGGCGAGACCGACGCCGACACCGTCGCCGACTGGCTGCTGCAACGGCTCGACGCCGCCCCCCTCGCCTATTCCTCGGCCGAACCCGCCGAGGTCGCCGCCGCGCAGGCCCGCCACGGCCGCGAACCCCTCGCCCGCGCGCTCGAGGCCGTGTTCGCCGGCGCCGCCGCCCGGCTCGTCGAAGGCGGGGTCGAGCGCCTCGTCGTCGCCGGGGGCGAGACCGCCGGCGCCGTGGTCGAGGCGCTGAGGCCGCCGGTGTTCGAGATCGGGCCGGAGATCGCCCCCGGCGTCCCGGCGCTCAAGGCCGGCGGCCTCGCCCTCGCGCTCAAGAGCGGCAATTTCGGCGCCGAAGGCTTCTTCGGCGAAGCGCTCGACGTGCTCGGAGGGACCGCGCGATGAAGTTCTCCGCCAATCTCGGCTTCCTCTGGGCCGACCGCCCCCTGCCCGAGGCGATCCGCGCCGCCGGCCGCGCCGGCTTCGACGCCGTGGAGGTCCATTTCCCCTACGCCGAGAGCCGCGCCGCGGTGAAGGCCGCGCTGGAGGAGACCGGCCTGCCGCTGCTCGGCCTCAACACCCGCCGCGGCGACCGGCCCGGCGACAACGGCCTCGCCGCCCAACCCGGCCGCGCCGAGGAGGCCAAGGCCGCGATCGACGAGGCGATCGACTGGGCCGCCGCCCTCGGCGCGCGCAACGTCCACGTCATGGCGGGCGCGTCGGAGGGTCCGGCGGCCGAGGCCGTCTACGTCGACAACCTGACCCATGCCTGCCGCGAGGCCGCGACGCACGGCGTCTCGATCCTGATCGAGCCGCTGAACCGTCGCGACGCGCCCGGCTATTTCCTGAAGACCACCGATCAGGCGCGCGAGATCCTGCGCGCCGTCGGCCGCCCCGAGCTCTGGCTGATGTTCGACTGCTACCACGTCCAGATCATGGAGGGCGACCTGACCCGCCGTTTCGAGGCGCTGCTCGACGTGGTCGGCCACGTCCAGTTCGCGGGCGTGCCCGACCGCGGCCGCCCCGACCGGGGCGAGATCGCCTACGACCGCCTGCTCCCCGCCCTCGCCGCGGCGGGCTGGGACGCGCCCTTCGGCGCGGAATACCGCCCCGCGGGCGAGGTCGAAGCCGAACTCGGCTGGCTCGAGGCCTGGCGCGGCCTCTGAGCCGCGCCCGCCCTCAGCGCGCGTCCGCGGCGGCCGGCTTCGCGCCCGCCGGCTCCTGCGCCGCCTCCGCCGCCGCCGCGCCGACCTCGGCGCGTTCCGCCTCGGTCAGGTCCTCGCCCCCGTCGATGCGCACGCGCACCTCCTTGCGGGCGAACTGGATGCCGTTCTCCTCGAAGGCGCGCTGCACGCGGTTGTAGACCTCCTTGCGCAGAACCCACTGCCTGCCGGGTTTGGCCATGAACTTGCCGCGGACGACGATGCCGGTCTCGTTGACCTCGAGCACACCCTGGCTCTTGAAGGGTTGGAGGAAGGCGTCGGCGAACTCCTCCTTCTCCATCATCTCCTGTCCGATCTTCTTGAACAGCTTGCGCACCTTCTCGAGGTCGGTGTCGAAGGGCACCGTGAACTTCAGCTTCATGATCACCCAGTCGCGGCTGTAGTTGGTGATCTTCGGGATCTCTCCGTAGGGGATCGTGTGGATCGGCCCGAGATGATGCCGAAGCTGCATCGAGCGCACGGAGATCTTCTCGACCATGCCGGTGGTGCCGGAGATCTCCACGAACTCGCCCGTGCGGAAGGCGTCGTCGATCAGGAAGAACACGCCCGAGACCACGTCCGTCACCAGCTTCTGCGCCCCGAAGCCGATGGCGAGGCCGAGGATGCCGGCGCCCGCCAGCAGCGGCGTGACGTCGACGCCCAGATTGCCGAGCGCGATCAGCACCGTCATCACCACGATCGCCGCCTGCGTCACCCAGCTCAGCAGCGGCAGCACCGTCGAGAGACGGGAGGCGCCGGCGCCCCCGCCCTCGCCGCCGGCCTCGTCCTCCTTGCCGTCGCCGGTCACCGTGTTCTCCCGCGCGAGGCGGGTGTTGAACCAGAGGCGCGCGCCCTCCCAGGCGAGATAGCCGAAGATCAGCACCCCGAAGAAGCGCGCCAGCGCGGCGACGGCGGGCGGCGCCTCGCCAACCACCAGCGCCTCGAGCCCCAGCCCCCAGATGCGCGAGATCGCGGCGAGCGCGAGGCCGAGCACGATCACCCGACCCATGCGGATCCAGCTGCGGATCATCGCGGCATGCGCCGCCTCGGCCGCCGCGCCCTCGCCGGTCATCTTCGGCGCGAAGTTGCGCACGACGGCCCGCACCAGCGTGTCCAGCGCCGGCGCCATCAGCACCACCACCAGCGACTGCAGATGCTCGGCGTTGGAGACCGCCGCGCCCATGCCGTTGCCGACCAGCGCCGCGAAGGCGAAGAAGGAGAGGCCGCAGGCGACGACCGCGAGGCGCGGATAGAGCCGCGCGATTCGGTCCTCGGCCTCGGTCACGTCGCCGTCGAAGCCCCGCATCATCGAGATCAGCGTCTCCGATCGGCGAAGCGCGGTGATCGCCAGCCAGACCAGCGCGATCAAGGTCGCCCAGAAGGCGAGGCGCGTATCCGCGATGTCGACTCCGACGCTGGTCTGGAAGACGATGAGGGCGACCATGATCCCGACGAAGAGCGCGATGTTCACCTGGTCGCGGTGCAGCGCCTTCGCGCCCGCGTCGTCGGCGGCCACGAGGCGCAGCTTCGGCGTGTAGGGCGCGAGGATGAAGCGCGAGACCGCGGCGACGATCCGCGGCATCAGCACCGCCCAGATCGCCACCGCCGCCAGCATCGGCCGGTCCTCGGGCGAGACGAACTGCACCAGCACGAACCGCGCCACGACGTAGAAGGCCAGCAGCTCCGCGCCGTCCAGCAGCAGCCGTCGGCCGAGCGCGAGCGCGCTCTCGCGCGAGGTCCGCGCCGCCGCGGCGAGGCGTGCCGTCTCCTCGCGCCAGCCCCGGGCGAGGCGGATCACCCCCCATTCCGCCGCGAAGCCCGCCGCCACCGCCGCCGCCAGCAGCCCGAAGGTGGCGAGAAGGCCGTCGAGGCCCCGTTCGGACCAGAACACGCCCGCGGCGCGCACCGTCTCGCCGAAGGCCCGCGGGATCGCGAGCACCGCGTCCGCGGTCGTCAGGAACGCCCCGGCCACCGCCCGCTCGGCGATCAGCATCGGGCCCGGTCCGGCCTCGCGCGCCGCCGGCCGGGCGGCGGCCTCCAGCCGGCCGATCAGGATCTCGCGCACCTGCTCGTCGGACATCCGCGCGACCATCGCCTCGACGGCCTCGGGATCGCGCGCCAGCGCCTCCGCGTCGACGGTCTCCGCCGCGTCGCCGCCGCCTCCCGGCGCCCCCGGGATCTGCGCCGCCGCGGGCGCGACGGCGCAGAGCGCCAGAAGGATGCAGAGCGCCAGTCCCGCCGGCGACGGCGCCCTCGTCAAGCTCGTCATGTAACGCGGTCCCCCAAAGTCGATCCGGCTCGGGGCGCGCCACCGCTCCGGCGGCGATCCTCGAAACTCTCCGCATAGCGTCAACCTACGCTACGTCAAGGGTCGCGCCGTCGCGACCCGCCCCGGCGCCCCGCCGCGCCGCGTCCGCCCCCCTCGCCCCCGGCGCGCGGCAGCACCAGCGCCGTCAGCGCCGGGCCGCCCAGTTCGAAGGCGACGGTGGTGGCCACGGTCACGGGGATGACGACGTCCCGCGCGTCCGGAAACGCGTCCGCCGCCACCAGCGCCATGCCCAGCGCAACCCCCGCCTGCGGCGTCAGCGCCGCGCCCGTGCGCAGCCCCTCGCGCGCCGGCAGCCCCGCCGCGAGCCCGCCGGCCAGCCCGCCGAACGCCCGCCCGGCCAGCCGCAGCCCGATGAGCGCGAGGCAGATCGTCCAGACCTCGCCCAGCGCCGGAACCTCGAGCGAGGCGCCGGCGAGGACGAAGAACAGCACCAGGAACGGCCCCTGCACCCCCTCGATCTCGTGCACCGGCCGATCGTGATGCGAGGCGAGGTTCGCCACCACCGCGCCCGCCGTCATCCCGGCGAGGAGGAACGAGACGTCGAAGCGCACCGCGAGCCCCGCGCAGAGGAACACGACGCCGAGCGCCTCGAACCGCGTCGGCTCGCCCGGCTTCAGCCGCCCCGTCAGAAACGCCGCCGGCAGCCCGACGCCGAGGCCGATCGCCACCGCCCCGAACAGCTCCCGCGCGACCCTGCCCGCGATCCCCTCCGCGCCGCCGCCGGCCAGCGTCTCGGCCGTCGCCAGCATCACGCCGAAGGCGATCAGCCCCCAGGCGTCGTCCACCGCCACGACGCCGAGCAGCCGCTCCCGGAACGGACCCTTGCCGCCGGCGCGCGCCACCACGTCCCGCGTCGCCGCCGGATCGGTCGCCGTCGCGATCCCGCCGAGCACCAGCGCGGTCGTCGTCGACAGCCCGATCATCACCAGCCCCCCGGCCACGAACACGGCCGAGGCCGCCGCGACCGCGGCCGAGACCCACAGGATCTCCCGCCCGTGCGCGCGCAGCGTCTCCGCCGTCATGCCGCCGCCGAGGACGAAGGCCACCATGCTCAGCGCCGCCACGGCGAGGAACTCGTACCAGCGCGCGATCTCGCTCGGCAGCAGGTCGAAGCCGGGCGGACCGAGCGTCACGCCGAGCAGCACCAGCAGCGTCACCCGCGGCACCCGCGTGCGCGCGCCGAGCGCATCCGCCCCGAGCCCGAGCAGCAGCAGCGCGCCGAGCGCGAGCAGCGCGCGGTCGAGACCTTCGATCCCCTCCATCCGGTTCAGCGCGCCTCCACCGCCATGCCTTCGCCGATCGCCTCGGAGGGGTAGCGCACCACCACGTCGCCCGGCGAAAGGCCGGAGACGACCTCGGCCGAAAGTTCCGCCCGCCGGCCGATCTCCACCGCCCGCCGCCGCGCCGTCCCGTCTTCGACCGTCCAGACCGACCAGCCCGCGGTCCCGCGCATCAGCGCCGTCAGCGGCACCGCGAGGGCGTCGTCGTCGGACCAGAGGATCACCCGCGCCTCCACCTGATAGCCGTGGCCGAGCCGCGCGCGCGCCGCCTGCGGCGCCTCGAAATCCAGCCGAACCTCCACCCGCCGCTCCTCGATGCCGAGGGCGGAGACCTCGGGATAGGCGTAGGGCTCGACCCGCCGCACCGTCGCCGCCAGGGGCTCGCCCCCCCAGTTCTCGATCCGCGCCGGCATGCCGGGCTCGATCCGCACCGCGTCGGCCGAGAGGAACTCCGCCACCACCTCGAGGTCGCGCGGATCGCCGATCTCGGCCAGGGGCTCGCCCGCCATCGCCACGCCCTCCGATTCGCGGAACAGCCGCAGCACCGTCCCGTCCGCGGGCGCGGTCAGCGTGATGCAGGGGCAGGCGCCGTCCGGCACGCGCTCCTCCGGGGTCATCAGCCGGATCCGCGCCGCCCCCAGCTCCGAGCGACGCATCTCGATCGCGGCCTCGGCGGTGGCGAGCGCGGCCTCCCGCGTCAGGAACCCCCGCTCCGCCTCCTCCAAGGCCCGCATCGGAACGGTCCCCCGCGACTCGAGCTCGCGCATCCGCCGCACCTCGGCCGCCGCGAAGTCGAGATCGGCCTGCGCCTCGGCCACCCGCGCCCGGGCCAGCGTCAGCGCCGCGCGCGCGGTCTCGACGGCGGCGCGCGCCTCGGCCTCGGCGCGGGGGTCGAGGAAGTCGGGGTCCACCGGCTCCAGCTCCGCGATCACGGTCTCGCCGCCGACGACCGGGTCGCCCTCCTCCACCTCGATCCTGAGCACCCGCCCCCGCACCGGAGCCGAGACGACGTAGACGTCGCGGATCCGCGCCCGCCCCTCGTCGGCGATCGTGACCTCCAGCGGCCCCGGCCGCAGCGTCGTCAGGTCCACCGGGACCGGCACGGGCCGGAACGCCCAGACCAGCCCGGCGGCCAGCAGCGCCAGCGGCACGGCCCAGACGGCGAGGCGGCGGAAGGTCATGGGGCGTCTCCCCTCATTCGCGGGTCTTCAGCACGGTCACGAGGTCCAGCCGGTCCAGCCTGCGCCGCACCAGCAGGCCCGAGGCCGCGGCCGCGGCCAGCGTCGTCACCGCCGCCCAGCCATAGGCCGAGGGCGGCACGGCGAAGGGGATGCGGTAGAGCTCGGTCTCGAAGGCCGTCGCCATCAGCTGCACCAGGACCCAGCCCGATCCCCAGCCGAGCGGCAGCGCCGCCAGCGTCAGCAGCGCCGTCTCCCCCAGGAGGATGTAGGCGATCTCGCCCCGCGTGAAGCCCAGCACCCGCAGCGTCGCCAGCTCCCGCCCCCGCTCCGAGAGCGCGATGCGCGCGGCGTTGTAGACCACCCCCATCGCCAGCGCCGCGGCGAAGGCGACGAAGAAGCCGACGAAGATCAGGATCGTCTCCGCCAGCGTCTCGTCGAACTTCTCCTTCGCCGCGCGCTTGACGAGGACCATGGAGATCATCGGCGTGCGCGTCGTCGCCTTCAGGAACGCCGCCTCCTCCGCCGGGTCGAGCAGCAGCGAGGCGTATTCGAAGCGCGGCCCCTGCCCGAGCGCCCGGTTCAGCGCGGAAAGGTCCATGGTCGCCGTCATGCCGATGTAGCCGTCGACGAGGCCGACCACCTCGGTCTCGATCACCGGCCGCGCGCCCTCCAGCGCCTCGATCCGGATCGGATCGCCGGGGACGAGGCCCAGCTTCTCCGCCAGCGTCTCGGCCAGCACCACGCCGCCCTCCGGCACCGCCCGCGCCCGCCCGTCGGCGCCCGCCAGCACCTGCAGCTCGGCGCCCTGCGGCATCCCCGTCACCGCGCCGCGATGCGTCGCCCGCGGCCCGATCAGGTCCGCCGGGACGATCCTGAGCGGCTCCACCGCCATCACGCCGGGCAGGCGCCCCAGCGCGAAGCGCGCCTCGGAGGGGCGCAGCTCCGCGAAGCCGAGGATCACGTCCTGCCGCTGGCTCTCCTCGAAATGCGAGACCGCGATGCGGTCGATGCTGGATCGCCACTGCAGCGCCAGCACCAGCACCGCCACCGCCAGCGCGATGCCGAGCGTCGAGAGCGCCGCCCGCAGCGGCGTCCGCAGCACCGAACGCAGCACGATCCGCGTCGGACTGTCGAGCGCGGCGAGCGCCGCCTCCGGCAGGTCCGCCCGGATCCGATCCGGCGCCGGCGGGCGCATCGCCTCCGCCGGCGGCAGCGCCACCGCCCGGCGCACCGCGATGAGCGCCCCGAACAGCGCCGCCCCGAGGCTCGCCGCCGCCGAGATCGCGTAGGGCGTCGCCCCCGGCCGGAACTCGAGGAACGGGAAGCGGAAATGCGCGCCGTAGAGTTCCGTGTTCCAGCGCCCGAGGCCCGAGCCCAGCAGCCAGCCCGCCAGCACCCCGATCCCAGCCATCGCCAGCGCCAGCTTCGCGTAGTGCCACCCCACCGCGAGGTTCGAATACCCGAACGCCTTCATCAGCGCGATCTCGCGCCGCTCCGTCTCGATCAGCCGCGCCAGCACCGTGTTGGCGAGGAAGGCCGCGACCGCGAGGAAGATCGTCGGCAGCACCGTCGCCATGGTCCTGAGCTGCGCCAGCTCGCTGGTCAGGAACCAGTGGCTGATCTGGTCGGCCCGCGGGATCGCCCCGGTCCCGCCCCAGGGCGCCAGCAGCGCGTCCAGCCGCTCGATCACCGCCCGCGGCTCGGTCCCCGCCACCAGCCCCAGCGCGACCGAGTTGAACGCCCCCTCCATGTCCCAGGCCGCCGCCATCGCGTCGCGCCCCATCCAGATCACGCCGAAGCGCTCCGGATCCGGCATCAGCCCGCCCGGCGCGATGGCGTAGACATGCTCCACCGACAGCGCCGTCCCCACCACCCGCAGCGTCCGGCGCGTGCCGTTCATCAGCACCGTCAGCGCGTCCCCCGGCACGAGCCCGTGCGCCTCGGCGAAGGGCTCCAGCAGCACCGCCTCGTCGGTGCGCCCCGGCGCCGGCCTCCGCCCCGACCGCAGCGTCAGCGCGTTCAGCCGCGCCGGCCGCGTCTCCGGCACGGACAGCATCAGGGCCGTCACCGGATCGCCGAAGCCCTCGATCTCCGCCGTCGCCATCCCGGCGACCCGCGTCTCGACCGTCCTGACCCCCGGGATCTCCGCGATCCGCGCCGCCAGCCGCTCCGGCGCCCGCGTCACCGGCGCGAACACCTCCGCGAAGCGCGCCCGGTCGTAATAGGCGTCCGCCGTCGACTGCAGCGAACTCAGCGCCGAGAGGCTCATCACCAGCAGCGCGACGCCCGAGGCGATCACCAGCGCCACCGCCGCCGCCGGCCCCGCGAGGCGGCGCAGGTCCCGCAGCAGCTTGGCGTCGAGGGCGGAGACCAGCCTCACCAGCTCAGCGCCCCCGCCCGCACGCGCTCGGCGTTCACCCGCGTCTCCACGATCCGCCCGTCGGCCATGCCGACCACCCGGTGCGCCATCGCCGCGATGCCGACATTGTGCGTGATCACCGCCGTCGCCGCGCCGAGCTCGGCGTTCACCCGCTCGATCGCCTCCAGCACGATCACCCCGGTATGGCTGTCGAGCGCGCCGGTCGGCTCGTCGCAGAGCAGGATCTCCGGCCGCTTCGCGATCGCCCGCGCGATGGCGACGCGCTGCTGCTCGCCGCCCGAAAGCTCCGCCGGGAAGTGATGCGCCCGCTTCTCCAGCCCCACCAGCGCCAGCGCGTCCTTCGGCTTCATCGGCCGCGCCGCGATCTCCGTCACCAGCGCGACGTTCTCCTCGGCCGTGAGCGAGGCGATCAGGTTGTAGAACTGGAACACGAAGCCCACCGCCTCGCGCCGGTAGCGCGTCAGCGCGCCCTCCGAGAACGCGGTCAGCGTCTCGCCCCGGAACCGCACCTCGCCCGCCGTCGGCGAATCGAGCCCGCCCATGATGTTGAGCAGCGTCGACTTGCCGGAGCCCGAGGGGCCGAGCAGCACCATCAGCTCCCCCGCCGGAAGGTCGAGATCGACCCCGGCGAGCGCATGCACCGCCGTCGGCCCCTCGCCGTAGACCTTGGTCAGGCCGCGCACCGCGAGAACGGGCGGGGATTCGGGCATCGGGGCGGACCTCGTCTCGGTTCGAAATCGGCGCGTCGGGGAACGCGCGAACCCTGCCCCGGCCGCCCCCGCCCCGCGTTGACCTCGGTCAAGCGCCGGCTCAGGCGGTGAAGGCCGGATGCCCCCAGACCGCCTCCAGCGCCTCCAGCCGCGCCGCGGGCAGCGGCCCCCGCCGCTCCGCCGCCAGCGCCGCCTCCAGATGCGAAAGCTCCGCCAGCCCGACGACGACGCCCGAGACCTCCGGGATCGAGAGCGCGAAGCGGATCGCCGCCGTCGCCGCGTCGCCGTCCTCCGGCGTCAGCGCCGCGCGGAGCGCCTCCGCCCGCTTCGCCTCCGCCGCGTCGTCCGAATTGGCGGTGAGCGGGATCTCCCGCCCGGTCCGCGTCGCGTTCGGGATGTGCCCCGCGGCGAAGACGCGGATGCCCATGACGCCCATGTCCCGCGCGGCGCAGCGCGCCAGCAGCCCGTCGAAATCCGTGGCGTTCCAGGGCGAGCGCCCGCGGATCGCCGTCGGGTTCAGCAGGTTGACGTAGACCTGCGCGGCGTCGAAGCGCCCCTCGTCCACCACCTCCGCGAGCGCCGCCGGATCGCCGAGCGCCGTCATCCCCGACGCCCGGAACAGTCCCTCCTCCGCCAGCCGCGCCATCGCGTCGGCCGCGCCCAGCGCCTCCCGCGCGCTCAGCCCCTTCGGCCCGCCCACCGGATCGTGCAGGAACACCGTCTCCACCCGGTCGACGCCCAGCCGCCCGAAACTCGCCTCGAGGCTCGCCCGCGCCGCCCTCAGCGGATCGCGCTCGCCCGGCCCCAGCCGGAACTTGGTGGAAAGGCTCGGCCGCGCCCCCTCCCGCGCCGCCAGCCAGCGACCGATCACCGTCTCCGAGGCGCCCTGCCCGTAGGCCGCCGCGGTGTCGATCCAGTCCATCCCGCCGCGCAGGGCGAGATCGAGCGCCGCGAAGGCCTCGTCCTCGGCCTTGTGCATCAGCACGCCGCCGACCCAGCCGCCCCCGAAGATCAGCGCCGGAACCTCCAGCCCCGTCCGTCCGAACCGCCTGCGTTCCATCGCGCGCCCTCCCTGCTCCGCAACAGCCTCGCAGCCGCGCCCGCCCCGGTCCAGCCGCCCGCCGGTTTGACGCGCCCCGCGCACGGGCGCACACTCAGGCCCGAGCGATCCAGGGAGGCCCGCCCATGACCCCGTCCGATCTCGTCCTCGCCGGCCCGGAGGCCCTCGCCGCCCGCATCCCCGACGGCGCCTCCGTCGCGCTGATGAAGGAGCCGCACGTCCCGATGGCCGTGATCCGCGCCCTGATCGCCCGCGGCGCGGCGGGCCTGCACCTCGTCACGGTCCCGACCTCCTCCCTCGCCGCCGACGCGCTGATCGGCGCCGGCTGCGTCGCGACGGTCGAGACCTCCGGCGTCTCGCTGGGCGAGCACGGCCCGGCGCCGTTCTTCGTCGAGGCGGTGAAGGCCGGCGCCATCGCGCTGAAGGACGCCACCTGCCCCGCCGTCCACTCCGCCCTGCTCGCCGGCATGAAGGGCGTCCCCTTCATGCCCATGCGCGGCGTGATCGGCTCCGACCTCATCGAAGCCCGCCCCGACTGGAAGGTCATCGACAATCCCTTCGCGCCGGAGGGCGAGCGCGATCCGATCCTCCTCCTCCCCGCCCTCACCCCCGACGTCGCCCTCCTGCACGTCCCGCTGGCGGACACCGAGGGCAATCTCTGGATCGGCGACCGGCACGAGACGAAGATCGCCGCGCAGGCCGCCCGCCGCGTCCTCGCCACCGCCGAGCGCATCGTGGAGGGCGACCTCCGCCACGACCCCGACAAGGCGCCGAACCTGATCCGCGCCATCCACGTCGAGGCGATCGCCGAGGCGCCGGGCGGCGCCTGGCCCCTCGCCGCCCCGCCCGACTACGGCACGGATCACGACGCCCTCCGCGCCTACGCCGCCGCCGCCCGCGAGGCCGCCAGGGGCGGCGCGTCGGACTGGCTGGAGATCATCACCCCCCGTCCCGCGAAGGCCGCCGAATGACCGCCCCCTGCCGGCCCGAGGAACTGCTGATCCACACCATCGCCGGGATGCTGGAGGGCTGCCGCCACGTCGCGGTCGGCGTCCTCTCCCCGATCCCCGGCGCCGCGGCCCTGCTGGCGCGCGAGCGCTTCGGCGCCCGCGTCACCATCCTCGGCGCCTCGGACCCGGACTACGCCCCCGACGGCGGGGTGGAGCTCTTCGACCTCGCCGCCCAGGGCAAGGTCGACGCCTTCTTCCTCTCCGGCGGCCAGATCGACGGCGAGGCGAACATCAACCTCACCGGCGTCGGCGGCTATCCGCAGTCGAAGGCACGCTGGTCCGGCGCCTTCGGCTCCGCCTTCCTCTACCTGCAGGTGCCGAAGGTGATCCTGTTCCGCGAGCGCCACGACCCCCGCGCGCTGGTCGAGCGGGTGGACTTCGTCACCGCCCCCGGATCCTCCCCGCCCGAGGTGCGCCGCCCCGGCGGCCCGCACGCCCTCGTCACCGACCTCTGCGTCTTCGAATGGGACAAGGACCGGCGCCGCTTCCGCCTCGCCTCCGTCCATCCCGGCGTCGATCCCGGAACGGTTCGCGAGATGACCGGATTCGCCTACGACGACCCCGAGAACAATACCCGAACACCGGAGCCCTCGCCGGCCGAGCTAGAGCGCATCCGCACCGTGATCGCCCCGAAGCTCGCCCGCATCTACCCCGCCTTCGCCGCCCACGTCTTCGGGCTGGAGGCGGCGGCCTAGTCGGTCGTCCGGTAGCGCGAAAGCTGCACCGCGGCGATCGTCAACAGCGGCGCCGCCATCGACACCACGGCGACGAAGATCAATATTTCGCCCAGCTCCGAATAGTCGGCCCCCGTATCCTGCGTCTCCCGCGTCACCTCCCACAGCCGGTTGACGTGCTTGGTGGCGAGCTGGCTGGCCGAGAGCGCGAGGTTGGTGAAGCTCGCCATCACCGCGAAGAAGGTCGCCTTCAGCTCCCGCGGCGCGTTCCGCGCGATCCAGGCCAGCATCGGGATCATCGCCACCTGCCCCAGCGGCGACTCCACCGCCGTGTCGAGGATCGCGATGAACCGCGCGTCCACCACGCCCCCCGTCCAGGCGGCGGTAAACTCCTGAATCCCATAGTAAAGTCCGATGTTCGGCAGCGCCATGACCCCCGCTACGACCGAGAGCAGCGCCACGATCGCCGCGATCGACCAGCGCGCCATCAGCGGCCGAAGCATCACCAGCCCCACCAGCGCCAGCGCCGAGGTGATCACCGACAGCACCGCGAGGAATTGCTCGTCGAAGCCCAGCACGTCGATCTCGAACCAGGTCAGCCCGGGCCCCGGCAGCGGCACGGCGCGGAACGCGAAGACGATCGCCGCCGTGCCGAACAGCATCCGCGCCTTGTCGCGCGGCAGCGCCTCCGCCAGCCGCCGGATCAGGTAGAGCACCACCGCCATCGTCCCGAAGAACACCGCCTCCGCCGCCCAGGGCGCGTCCGAAAGTCCGAGCCCGACGCTCACCAGCACGAAGGCCCCCCCGCCGGCGAAAATGCGCCAGTCCGCCTCCGGCGGCTCCTCCGGCGTCTCGACTTTCGCGATCTCCCGCTCGCCCGCCCCCTCGCGCCGCATCCGCGCGATCCGCCGCCGCCGGGTGATCTCGGCCAGCGCCACGCCCGTCACGCTGATCAGCGGGATCAGGAAGGCCAGCCGATAGACCGTCGCGTAGCTCTCCAGCCGCACCTCCGCCGGCAGCCCGGCCGTGTCGCGGAAGATCAGCACGTTGGCCGCCCCGACGGCGACCGAGCCCGAGATGATCGCGAAGCGCCCCAGCGTCTGCATCGTCGTGTGCAGCGCCTTCAGCCGGTCCTCCGCGATCGGCTCGCCCGAGAGATCGACCGACGGCACCGCCTCCACCGTCATGGCGTCCGCGACCACGTCCTGCACGACATAGCCCGCCGGCGCGAGGATCGTCGCCGCCACGAACCAGGCCGCGGGCGAGGCCCAGGCGGCCATCGCGTCCCGCTCCGTCACCAGCCCCAGCATGATGGCGAGCGAGAGCGCGATCATCCCCGCGCCCAGCACCACCATCCAGCCCTTCCAGCGCCAGTAGAGGTCGACGAGATGCCCGAGCGGCATCTTCAGCACCCAAGGCAGCCCGGCCCAGAAGCCGAGGCCCGCGACGAAGGCCGCCGAGAGATCCAGATGCTCCTTCACGAAGAAGGCCCCGACGATCCCGGTGAGGCCGGAGACGCCCGCCGCGAAATACACCATCAGCGGCGGCAGGAAGCTCCAGCGCATCTGGCGCGCGGGCTCGGCGAAGGTGGCGTCCAGCCAGGCGGCGAAGAGGGTGGCGCGCGACATGCGGGACCTTGGTCGGCGAAGCGGGGCGGCGGCAGCCTTGCGTTCCCCGCCCCGCGCGGCAAGAGGCGGCGCCGCAGGCGACCGCGATCGGGCCGCCGGCGCCGCACCGGTTCAGCGCCCCTCGCGGTAGAGCGACGCCATGCGGTCCGCCACCCGGTCCTCGTCCGTCGGCGCTCCGAGGCTCGCCAGCGCGGCCTCGGCCGTCGTCTCGGGATAGGCGACGCCGCGGCGCAGCTCGATCAGTTCGCGCTCGAACTCGGTGGTAAACTCGGGGTGCCCCTGCCAGGCGAGCAGGGGCAGCCCCGGCCAGTCCAGCGCCGCCACCGGGCAGAACGCCGAGCGCGCCGTGACACGCGCCCCGTCGGGCAGCGCCGTCACCTGGTCCTGATGCGCCGCGCAGAGCCGCAGCGGCCCAGCCGCCGTCTCCCACCCGTGCACGCCGAGGCCCCAGCCCGCAGGGGACTTCTCCACCCGCCCGCCGAAAGCCGCCGCCATGACCTGCTGGCCGAAGCAGATCCCCACCATCGGCACGCGCCGCGCGGCGGCGTCGCGCACCAGCGCCGCGAGGCCCGGGAGCCAAGGGTGATCCTCGTAGACCGCGTGCTTCGAACCGGAGATCAGCCAACCGTCCGCCTCGGCGGCCGAGGCCGGCACGTCGCCCTCGTGCACGCGCCGGGCGACCACCTCGAAGCCCCGCGGCTCCAGCAGCCGTGCGTAGAGGTCGCGATATCGCCCCCAGCGCGGCGCGAGCGCCTCCGGCAGATCGCCGCATTCCAGCACCGCTATGCGCATGGCCCGCCTTTCCTTTCGACCGTTCCCGCCGCAATGTAGGCGTCCGCGGCGGGCGCGTCAGGGCGCCCCCCTTCCGGCGCGCCGGGCGCCGAGGCGGTCACCTGCGCGGAGGGTTCATGTCCAAGCTCAGCCCCGAGATCAGCCTCGCCGCCTCGCCCAAGCTCGACCGGGGCGACATCGCCGCTCTGCGCGACTGGATCCGCGCCAACCGGGTCGAGGAGATCGAGTGCGTGACCCCGGACTTCGCCGGCATCGCACGGGGCAAGGTCATGCCAGCCGCCAAGTTCATGCGCGAGCATGAGGTGCGCCTTCCGGTCTCGATCTTCTTCGCCTCGATCACCGGCGAGTACGCCGACGTCGACCACCCCGAGCTCTATTCGGACGGCGATCTCGCGCTGGTGCCGGACATCACCACCGCCCGCGCCGTGCCCTGGGCCGGCGATCCATCGCTGCAGGTGATCCACGACGTCGTCGACCGCCACGGCGCGCCGGTGCCCTACGCCCCGCGCGAGGTCCTGCGCCGGGTGCTGCGCGCCTACGAGGCGCGCGGCTGGACGCCGGTGATCGCGCCCGAGCTCGAATTCTACCTCACCAAGCCGAACACCGACCCAGACTATCCGCTGGAGCCGCCGACCGGCCGCTCCGGGCGCCAGTCGACCGGGAGCCAGGCCTTCTCGCTCTCCCAGGTCGACGAGTTCGACACCGTGATCGAGCACATCTACGACTACGCCGACGCCCAGGGCCTCGAGATCGACACCATCATCCAGGAGGCCGGCGCCGCCCAGCTCGAGGTCAACATGCTGCACGGCGACGCCATGACGCTCGCCGACCAGGTGTTCCTGTTCAAGCGCCTGATCCGCGAGGCGGCGCTGCGCTGCGGCTCCTACGCCACCTTCATGGCCAAGCCGATGGCGGGCCAGCCCGGCAGCGCCATGCACATCCACCAGTCGGTGCTGGACGCCGAGGGGCGCAACGTCTTCTCCGATCCGGACGGCGCCCCGTCGGACCTGTTCCACGCCTTCATCGGCGGCCAGCAGAAGCATCTGCCGGCCTGCTCGGCGATCACGGCTCCCTACGTCAACTCCTATCGCCGCCTCGTGAAGTTCATGTCCGCCCCCGTCAACCTCGAATGGGGGGAGGACAACCGCTCCACCGGCCTGCGCGCGCCCCGCTCCTCGCCCGAGGCGCGGCGCGTGGAGAACCGGATGACCGGGGCGGACGCCAACCCCTATCTCGCCGTCGCCGCCAGCCTCGCGGCCGGCTGGCTGGGCATGACCGAGGGCGCCACGCCGCGCCCCCCCGTCACCGGGGGCGCCTATCACCGCGACCGCGATCTGCCCTATTCGCTGCTCGACGCGGTGGCCCTGCTCGAGGCCAGCCCCACGCTGATCGAGCTGATCGGCACGGAGTTCGTCGGCATCTACGCCACCCTCAAGCGCTTCGAATACGACCAGTTCATGACCGTGATCTCGCCCTGGGAGCGCGAGCACCTCCTGCTCAACGTCTGAGCCCTTCGGCGGGGTCGCGGCCCTCGGGGGCATCGAGCCCCGTCGGCCCGCGTCGGCGCGTCCGCGCCTCCCGCCCCGCGGCGGCCGTCGCGGCCCTTGCCCGCGCCGCGGCGCGGGCGTAGGCGGAAGTTCCGCGCCCGCCCGCAACGGACCGCCGATGCCCCGCAGCCTGCTCTACGCCAACGAAGCCTCCGGCGCCTGGCCCGAAAGCTGGTACGTCGCCAGCGCCCGTCCCGCGCAGGAGCGACCGCCGCTGCACGGAGACGCCGAGGCCGACGTCTGCATCGTCGGCGGCGGCTTCTGCGGCCTCTCCGCGGCCCTCCACCTCGCCGAGCGCGGCGTCGACGTGGTCCTGCTCGAGGCGCAGCGCGTCGGCTGGGGCGCCTCGGGGCGCAACGGCGGGCAGATCGGCGTCGGTCAGCGGGTCGAGCAGCCCGAACTCGAGACCATGACCGACCCCGCCACCGCCCGCCTCGCCTGGGAGATCGGCCGTGACGCCGCCGCGCTGGTCAAGCGCCTGGTTCGCGAGCGCGGCATCGACTGCGCCCTGAAGGACGGGCTGATCTACGCCAACCACCGCGCCCGCCTCGACGACCCCGCACGCAGCTACGCCGAGCACATGGCGACGCGCTACGGCGCCGACTTCCGCTTCCTCCCCCCCGAGGAGATCGCCGAGCGCATCGGCGCCCGCGGCCTGTCGGGCGGGATCGAGAAGCCCTCCGGCGGCCATCTCCACCCCCTGAACTACGCCCGCGGCCTCGCCCGCCTCGCCGAAGCCGCCGGCGCCCGCATCCACGAGCGGACCGAGGCGACGGCGCTCGACGGCACGGCCGTCGTGACACCCGGGGGCCGGGTCCGCGCGCGGCAGGTGATCGTCGCCGCCAACGGCTATCTCGGGGACCTGCTGCCGGAGGCCGCGGCCCGGATCCTGCCCATCAACAACTTCATGCTGGCGACCGAACCCCTGTCCGAGGCCCGCGCCCGCGCGGTGCTGCGCGACGACGTCGCGGTCGCCGATTCGCGCTTCGTGGTGAACTACTGGCGTCTCTCCGAGGACCGCCGCCTCCTCTTCGGCGGGGGCGAGAGCTACGGTTGGCGCTTCCCGAAGGACCTGAAGGGCTTGGTCCGCGCGCGAATGCTCAAGCTCTATCCGGATCTCGCCGACGTCGCCGTCACCCACGCCTGGGGCGGCACGCTCGCCATCACCCGCACCCGCCTGCCGGTCTGGGGGGAGCTGCGGCCGGGCGTATTCGCCGCGCTCGGCTGGTCCGGCTCCGGCGTCGCGCTCGCCACGATGGCCGGGGGGATCCTCTCGGAGGCGCTGGCCGGGGACCGCCGGCGGCTCGACGCGATGGCGCGCCTGCCGGCGCCGCCGCTGCCCGGCGGGCGGCGCCTGCGCCGGCCGGGCCTCGTCGCGGCCATGCTGCTCGCCAAGGCGCGCGACGCCCTCTGAGGCCGCGCTCAGGCCGCCGCCCGCTCCCGGATCTCGAAGGGCCGCGGATAGGCGCCCAGCACCTCGCGCACCGCGTCCTCCTCGAGCGACGCGTCCTTCGGCGTCAGCCGCGCGACGAGGCCCAGCTTGCGGTCCTCCACCACCTCGATCTCGGCCTCGATCCCCGCCGCCGCCAGCGCCTCGCCGTAGACCCGCGCGATGGCGCGCTTGCGCAGGTCGGGCTTGAACACCTTGCCGACGGCGGTCTTGGGCAGCTCGTCCAGCACCTCGACGTATTTCGGAAGCGCGGCGCGCTCGCTGATCCTCTCCTCGGCCCATTCGCGCAGCGCCTCGGCGCCCGCGCTCGCGCCCTCGACCAGCTCGACATAGGCGCAGGGCAGCTCGCCCGTCTTGGCGTCCGGCTGGCCGATCGCGCCGACGAAGGCGACGTCGGGATGCGCCATCAGCGCCTCCTCGATCACGGCGGGATCGATGTTGTGACCGCCGCGGATGATCAGATCCTTGGCGCGGCCCGTGATCCAGAGGTAGCCGTCCGCGTCGATCCGCCCGAGATCGCCGGTCCTGAGCCACTTTCCGTCGGCGTAAAGCGCGACGTTGCGCTCCGGATCGGTGTAGGTGTCCGAGAGCCGCACGCCCGGATTGACGACGCAGATCTCCCCGATCTCGTCGACGTCGCACGACTTCGTCACGTTGCCGACCTCGTCCGAGTGCAGGATGCGCACGTCGGTGTAGGGGAACGGCAGCCCGACCGAGCCGATCTTGCGCTCTCCGTCCACCGGGTTGCAGGAGACGAGGCAGGTCGCCTCCGTCATCCCGTAGCCCTCGAGGATCTTCACCCCCGTCGCCGCCTCGAAGCGCCGGAAAAGCTCCTGCGGCAGCGGCGCCGAGCCGCAGAAGGCCAGCTTCAGAGAGCTCACGTCGGCGTCCACCTTTCGCTGCATCAGCGCCGAGGCCGCGGTCGGCACGGTGACGACGAAGGTCGCGCGCCAGCGCTCCACCAGCTTCCAGAAGTTGTCGAAGACCCCCTCTCCCCGGTAGCCCTGCGGCGTCGGCAGCACCAGATGCGCGCCCGACATCACGCAGCTCGCCAGCACCGGATAGGCGGCGAAGACGTGGAACAGCGGCAGCGGGCAGAGCAGCACGTCCGTCTCGCTCAGAAGCAGATGCTCCGAGATCCAGCCGTTGTAGAGCATCCCGCGATGCTCGTGCTGCGCCAGCTTCGGCATCCCCGTGGTGCCGCCGGTGTGGAAACAGGCGCCGATCCGGTCCTCGGCGTGATCCTCCACGAAGCCGAGGGCGTCGTCCTCGCGCGCCAGCGCGTCGTGGAAGTCGAGCACCTCGGCGTGATGGCCGCCGGTCCGCTTCGGCCGGATCAGCGGCACGACCCAGGAGAGCGGCGGCGAGAGGTAGCGCCTGAGATCGACCTCGAGCACCGTCTCGACCTCCGGCGCCAGCGCGGCCGCCGTCGCCGCCTTCTCGGCCACGTCGGACTTCGGGAACGGCGCCAGCGTCACCAGCACCTTGGCGCGGGTCTCGCGCAGCAGCGCGCCGATCTGCTCGGGCTCCAGCAGCGGATTGATCGGATTGACGATCCCCGCCGTGGCGCCGGCCAGCAGCGTGATCGCGGTCTCGTTGCAGTTCGGAAGCAGATAGGCGACCACGTCCCCCTGCCCGACGCCGAGCCGCCGGAACAGGTTCGCCGCCCGCGCGACGTCGTGGCGCAGTTCCGACCAGTTCAGCGTCTCGGCCTTCTCCTTCGGACCGGAGCGGATCTGGAAGCTCAGCGCGGGCCGGTCGCCGTGCCGCCCCGCCGTCGCCGTCAGCGCCTCGTAGACCGAGCGCGACTCCCAGCGCTCGGCCAACGGCACGCGCTCGATGCGGACCTTGTCCGCGAGCGTGGCGTAACGCTCCTTCGTGCCGGCCATGCGGTCCTCCCCTCAGCGCCGAGATCTCCCGGCGACGTTGATGACCGCCGCCCCCGGATGGGGCAAGCGGAAGTTGCGGGCGGAAACGATGCGCTCAGCCGTCCGTGAACTGCAGCCGCGCCAGCCGGGCGTAGAGCCCGTCGGAGGCCACCAGATCCTCGTGCCGCCCTTCGGCGACGATGCGCCCGCGCTCCAGCACCAGGATCCGGTCCGCCTTCTTCACCGTGGCGAGGCGGTGCGCGATCACCAGAGTGGTGCGGTCGTCGGAGAGCCGCGCCACCGCGTCCTGCACCAGCCGCTCGCTCTCGGCGTCGAGCGCGCTCGTCGCCTCGTCGAGCAGCAGCACCGGCGCGTCGCGCAGGATCGCCCGCGCGATGGCGAGGCGCTGCTTCTGCCCGCCCGACAGCATCACGCCACGCTCGCCGACATAGGTGTCGTAGCCCTTCGGCAGCTCCGCGACGAACTCGTGCGCCGCGGCCGCGCGCGCCGCCGCCTCGACCTCCGCGTCGCTCGCCTCGGGCCGGCCGAAGCGGATGTTGGCGGCCACCGTGTCCGCGAAGATCGCGGGATCCTGCGCCACCAGCGCGAACCGTCGCCGCAGCGCCTCGGGCTCCAGTTCGCAGACGTCGACGCCGTCGAGGCGGACGGTCCCGGCATCCGGATCGTAGAAGCGCAGGAGCAGCTGGAACACCGTCGACTTGCCCGCGCCCGAGGGACCGACGAGCGCCACCGTCTCCCCCGGCGCGATCCGGAACGAGACGTCGTCGAGCGCCGGCGTCTCCGGGCGCGCCGGATAGCGGAAGGCGACCGCCTCGAAGCCGATCTCGCCGCGCGCGGGCTCCGCCGGCTCGGCCGGCCGCGCCGGCGGCGCGATCGGGTCCTCCTCGTCGAGAAGCTCCACCAGACGCTCCGTCGCACCCGCCGCGCGCTGCACCTCGCCCCAGACCTCGGACAGCGAGGCGACCGCCCCAGCCACCACGACGGCGAAGATCAGGAACTGCACCAGCTCGCCCGGCGTCATCTCCCCCGCCCGCAGGTCCCGCGCGCCGATCCAGAGCACGCCGACGATGCCCCCGAACACGAGGAAGATCAGCACCACCGTCAGCTTGGAGCGCGCCACGATCCGCCGCTTCGCCGCGTCGAAGCTGCGCTCGATCAGGTCGCCGTAGCGGTCCCGCGCCATCTCCTCGGCGGTGTAGGCCTGCACCGTCTGCGCCGCGAGCAACGTCTCCGAAGCCTGGGCCGAGCTCTCGGCCAGCCGGTCCTGGCTCTCACGGCTCAGCTTCCTCACCAGCCGCCCGAAGATCAGGATCGGCCCGACCACCAAGGGCACGATCAGGAACGCGAATCCCGAGAGCCGCGGCGAGGTCCAGAGCATCATGCCCATGCCCCCGACGAGCTGCAGCGAGGAGCGCAGCGCGATCGAGATCGAGGAGGAGACGACCGAGAGCAACACCGTCGTGTCGGTGTTGAGCCGCGACAGCACCTCGCCCGTCATCAGCCGCTCGTAGACGGCGGGGCTCATCGCCACGACCTTGTCGTAGACCTCGCGCCGCATGTCCGCGACGACCCGCTCGCCGAGCCGCGTGACGAGGTAGTAGCGCAGCGCCGTCGCCACCGCGAGCGCCGCCGCGATGCCGAGCGCGCTGATGAAATACCAGTCCATCAACTCGATGTTCTCGGCCGAGAAGCCGTCGACCACCCGCCCCGCCGCCACCGGCAGCGCGAGATTCAGCGCCGTCGTCACCAGCAGCATCGCCAGCGCGGCCCAGAGCGTCGTGCGATAGGGCCGCACATAAGGGCCGAGCCGCATAAGCATCCCGAAGTTTCGGGATTTCGGCCGCGGCTGCGGGACGGCGCCGGGCGGGCCGGCGGCTTCGCCGCCCTCGCTCGGGCCCGGCGTCTCGCGGGGCGTCTCCGGGGGCGTCTCTCGGGAGGCGTCGCCGTCGCGGGGCATGGTCGGGGCCTTCCTCTCGGCGTCGGGGACGCGGCGGTCGCCGCGGACGGAACCGGCGCGCCGGGCCTGACGCGCCACGCGCCCCCGGGCGGCGGCCCGGCGCGCGCAGGCCGCGCTCCAGCGGCGCGACGCGCTCATCTCTAGCAACGGCCGCCGGCCACGGCAACGCAGGCGCGACGCCGCGCCCGCCTCAAGGGCGTCCCCTGAGGGGGAGATGGCGAGCCAGGAACTCCGAGACAATCACGTAGAGCAGATGAGGTTGGCGAAGCCTTGGTTGGTGGCCATCTCCCGCACCGTGTCCGTCGGATCGTCCAGCTCCTCCGGGATCTCGCGCTCCAGCCGGCGCAGCCCGTCGAGGATCTCCAGCGGGTCGCGGCGCTCGACCTGGGCGCGGCTCTGCAGGCGGTGGCGGCCGGCGCCGAGGTTCCAGTCGGCGGCGCGGATCGCCTCGACCTCGGCGAACCGCCATTTCTCCGTCCACTCGGCGGCCTCGTCGCGCGCCGTCCAGTCCTCCCACAGGTGTTTGGTCCCAGGTTTTGATGGTGTGATCCTGCCAGGGAATGGAGGGAGGCGCCATGGGCCAGGTTCGCCACGGGAGCGCCACGACCACGCACGCGATCCGAGCTGCGATACGGCGATCGCAAGCTTCGGCCGCG